>JAEZCV010000211.1 GCA_023429985.1 Bacteroidota bacterium
AAAATAACGATCGACAAAATACCTATTGCCATCAATACCAGCGATGCTGTATTGTATCTTTTAGGTATTGCGTATTGTTCTCTGAATGTCATTACAATCTATTTTTTCTCCGCTGATTAATTAGTTTTGAATAGGCTGTGCCGTTGTTGAATCGGCAGCTGGTGCAGCAGTTGCCGCAGCCGCTGTTGAATCGCTTGATGCCGACTTGCCACCACCCTGTTTTTCTCTGATATATTTAATTACCCACCAGCGCTGCTCAGGTTTTAACTGAGATGCATAGCTTCCCATGGTGCGGATACCAAATGTGATCACGTGAAAATAATGTCCGTCAGTTAAGGCCTTGCTGTAGTCGTCAAGTAAATTACGAGGCGCAGCAGCATAAGGTCCATTTCCATTATTCCACAGCGGACCATTTCCATCAAGCGCACCACCATGACAAATACCGCAGTTTACCAGGTATAATCTTTCTGCTTCTTTCATTCCCTGGGCACTTTCCGTTAAGGTATCTAAAGGATTTCTGAGACCCTGCGAAGCCTGTAAGCCTGCCGAATCATTGGTCAGGTAATAAGAATTCATATCGCCACGCGCTACGGTTCCCGGAACAGGAAGACCGTTATAATGAATTCCTTTCTCAGCAAGATGTTCATAGATCCCGTGCTCGGTGATGTTATTATAACCGTAAGCTTCCACCGCGCGACTGTAATACATATCGGGCGCATAGGAGTTGCCTGGATCATTGCCACCTGCACCGCCACAGCCTATAAAGCCCATCATCATGGCTAAACTTCCTGCAGCAATCAATATTTTTTTCATCAGCATAATATAGTTTTAACTAACAGCTTCAACTTGTTTTCCAAAAAGCTTTGTTTCCTGGTCGTAACGGCCCATCCACCAGCCTGTTTCTTTGTATTGGGTGCTGATTTCCATGGCACCAATATTTTCTAAAAAGGCTGCTACTTCTGCTTCGTTTGTTTTTTCTGTACACTCAATGGCCATTACAAAAAGATCATCGGTAGCACGTGGGTGAAAATGATCTTTTTTTACAAATGGGGCCAGTTGGCAGAGATAACAAAATGTAAGCACCATTCCTACCGCGGCAAAAAGTACGGTAAGTTCGAACATGATAGGGATCCATGCAGGCAGGGAGAAAAATGGTTTACCACCAATATTCATCGGCCAGTCGGTAGTAAACACCCAGGTAATGAAACTGAAGGCCACCGTAGTACCTGTGATACCATAAATGAAACCTGCAGTATGAAGGCTGGTATCTCTCAAACCCATTGCTGCATCCAGTCCATGTATTGGCATGGGTGTATATACATCATGAATTTTAAAACCCGCTTTTCTTACGTGCTTGACGGCCGGAAATAAAACCTGCTCATCGTCGAAACAACCTACTACGAATTTTTTTATTGCCATTTTATTTTTATTTGGTGTATGCCGTATTACCGGCTTACAACTCATTTTATTTCAATTAATGGTGCGACTGTTCTGCCGCGAAATCTTCAACAGTTTTTCTTTCTACAACGTCCATCTTCTGTTTATAATTCTGCCCGCTGCGTTTCAATATATGTTTGATCTCTGCCACTGCAATTACAGGGAAGAATTTCGAGAACAGGAAGTAACAGGTAAAGAATAAACCGAATGTTCCGAGGTAAAATCCAACTTCCCAGATGGTTGGTGTATAATAAGTACTCCAGGAGGAAGGAAGATAATCGCGGTAAAGCGATGTAACGATAATCACAAAACGTTCGAACCACATACCAATATTTACAAGTATTGACATGAAGAAGGTTACAATTAAATTCCTTCTCATTTTCCTGAACCAGAAGATCTGCGGAGAAAGTACGTTACAACCCATCATCAGCCAGTAGCTCCAGCCATAAGGACTGAAAAGATTAGCGCGGTTCTCTTTAAATGCGAACCATTCGTATTCAACACCAGAATACCAGGCCATGAATAATTCGGTGAGGTAGGCGATACCAACTATTGATCCTGTAAGAACAATTACCTTATTCATTACGTCAATATGTTCGATGGTGATATATTCTTTAAGGTTGAGAACTTTTCTTGTAACCAGCAACAGCGTTTGCACCATAGCGAATCCCGAGAAGATGGCTCCCGCAACAAAGTAGGGAGGGAAGATGGTAGTGTGCCATCCCGGAATAACTGAAGTGGCGAAGTCAAAAGATACAATAGTGTGAACCGAAAGTACAAGTGGTGTTGACAATCCTGCCAGTACCAGCGATAAACTTTCATGTCTTTGCCAGTGTTTTGTAGAACCCGTCCAGCCAAATGCAGCTACTCCATAAAATGCTTTTCTCCATTTTTCCCTTGCCCGGTCGCGCAATGTTGCCAGGTCGGGTAGCAAACCTGCGTACCAGAATAAAAGTGAAACAGTAAAATAAGTTGAGATCGCAAATACGTCCCATAAAAGTGGTGAGTTAAAGTTCACCCATAAAGGACCGCGGGTATTTGGATAAGGAAGAACAAAGAAGGCGTTCCAAACACGACCCATGTGCCAGATGGGAAACTGTCCTGCACACATTACCGCGAAAATGGTCATGGCTTCTGCCGCACGGTTCACACCTGTTCTCCATCCCTGGCGGAAAAGCAAAAGGATGGCCGAGATCAGTGTTCCTGCGTGACCAATACCTACCCACCATACGAAGTTGGTAATATCCCATCCCCATCCGATGGTTTTATTCAGGTTCCACTGTCCTGTACCATACATCACCTCTCTAACAACTGAATAAATACCGAATAATAATAATAAAACCGAAATAATGAATCCAATCCACCATGCCATGGTAGGGCGGGCCTCCACGGGGCGGCAGATATCTTCAGTCACCTGGTGATAATCCTTGTTACCATCTACTAAAGGAGGTCTTACCTGCGATTCGTATTTAAGTAATGCCATAATATGTGAGCTTTTCGCTTTTTCGCTGCCCGTTAGGTTGCAGCTTTGGCCTTTCTTTATTTAGTTTCCCGAACGATATTTTTATCCGAAAGCTAAGCCTTCGCGGTTATTAATGTCCATCTGTTGCAGGTGCATGCTGAGGCGTTACAGGTAATCCCTGCTGCTGGTTGGCATGTTCTGCATTATTATCTTCTTCATGACCATGACCAAATTTGATCACTTCATCGGTATTCCTGATCTTGGCCAGGTAGCTAACGTTAGGCATGGTATGTATCTGCTCGAGTACATAGAACAGGCGATTCGGATTTTCCTTACGAATTCTGGCCACCGTACTAGAACTATCGTGCACATTACCAAAAGTGATGGCGTTTGTAGGACAAGCCTGTGAGCAGGCAGTCTTAACTTCATCGCCACCCAATGGCCTGTTTTCCATTTTGGCGGTCAGCTTCTTTTCCTGGGTACGCTGAACGCAGAAAGTACATTTCTCCATTACACCACGGCTCCTGGTAACCACATCGGGGTTGAGCACCATACGTGTAAGATCATCATTCATCTGGTGCACCACTTCGTTCAGTTCACCTACGCCGCCAAATTTCTGGTTATCCTTAAAGCTGTCGGCACCTGTATAATCAGCCCAGTTAAAACGACGCACTTTATAAGGACAGTTATTCGCGCAATACCTTGTACCGATACAACGGTTATAGGCCATCTGGTTAATACCTTCTGAGCTGTGCATGGTAGCAGCAACGGGACAAACGTTCTCACAAGGAGCATTATCGCAGTGCTGGCAAAGCATAGGCTGAAAAACCACGGCTTTTAATTCATCGGGCGTTTCTTTATCGCTCACAAAATAGCGGTCGATACGAAGCCAGTGCATATCGTGGTAACGCAACACTTCATTCTTACCAACAACAGGAACGTTGTTCTCCAGATGACAGGCCACAACGCAGGCATGACATCCAATACAAAGGTTCATGTCGATGGACATGCCCCATTTGATGCCGGGTTGCACATGGTCGTAAGCGTTTCCGTTTTCTGTTGGCTTTGCATATAAGGTAGCCTCAAGATTATAATCACCGGTTTTTGGTGCATAATCCTTATGCAGTTCTTCACGCCATTCCTTGTAAGCTTCAGGGTGAAGTTTGTAGGAAGCCAGGGAAGTTTCTTTCACTACTTCTGTTCTTCCTTCATAACTGTTATGTATCTGTACCTGCGCTAGTTTATACGTTTCAGCAGATTTAGCTAACGCCGTTACATCACTGAAATAAGCAAAACTATTTCCGGCACGACGGGCAAAAGGAAATACGTTTTTACCAACGCCGTAAGTTGCCTTGGAATACTGTTCTCCTCTTCCATAACCAACTGCAACAGCAATGGTATTGGCGTCCATGCCCGGGATAACCAGGGCAGGAAGAGAAATGGTTTTACCATTGGCGGTGATATCTATCACCGGTTTATCCATGTAGTATTCGTAATCCGAATCTTTATAATCAATTCCCAGTTCATCTGCTTTTTTCATGGAGATCAAAGCATAGTTGTCCCAGGTTGCCCTGGTAACAGGATCGGGAAGTTCCAGCAACCAGGGATTACCGGATTGTTTACCACTGAGCATGGAAACATTCTGGTATAGTACCACTTCGGTTTTTGCATTGGAACGGCCGGCATTGATAGCGGCAGTTGCTGCTGCAGTATCGATAGCGGCAGTTGAGCCGGTGGTAGTGGCAGGTGCAGCACCCGGAGCGTTGGCAAGTATACCATCCTGCAGGGCTTTATCAACTGCCTGCTGGCTGCCTAACCTTCCAGCCCAATAGGTGCGGAAAAAAGTTTCGTAATCGCTATTGTTACCACTCCACTTCATTAAGGAAGTCTGGAATGCGCGTGTTTTGAACAGAGGGAAAATCGTTGGCTGGATGAAACTTACGAAACCGGTTCTTGGTTCTGCATCGCCCCAGCTTTCCAAAAAATGATGATTGGGAACAACGAACTGGCAGAGCGCCGTTGTTTCATCCATCTTTTCATTAAAGGAAACCGTGAGTTTTACTTTGGCAAGTGCATCGGTAAATGCTTTTGCATCAAAATAATCGTAAGCAGGATTTGCGCCCTGAATCAGCAATGCGCCGATGCGGCCAGCTGCCATATCTTCAACAAGCGTGAACATATCGGCATCCAGGCCCTGGCGGGTATTAATAGAACTTCCTGCTTCAATTGTTGCACCTATTGCACTGTTAATGGCCGCTACAATGGCCTGCACGTTCGGATCGTTGCTTCCACATACAACAAGCGCGGCACCATTATTTGCTTTGAGGTCGTTGGCCACTTTGGTAATGGCAGGACCCAGTTTGGCATTAGAGAAACCACCTGCAGGGGCACCACCACTAATGGCAGCCAGTAAAGCGGCAGCAACGGTACCAGTTTCAGAAGGACGATGTGTAAACCTTTCGTCGGCACAGGAACCAGTCATGCTCAAGAAGCTTTCAAACTGGTAATGTTTGCTCATTGCAGGATTCTTCTCGTTAATAGTTCTGCCAACAGCGTACTGGCGGGCAAATTCAACGGGAGAAACCCATGTACCCAGGAAATCGGCACCCAGGCTCACAATAACTTTGGCACGATCGAACTGGTATGCCGGAATGCGGCCTCCATTGGCCTGTATCAATCCGCTGTAAGAAACAGCATCATATTGTACATGACGACTTCCGGGGAAACGACCCAGGAAATCGGAAATAATTTGTTTGGTTGAAGGGGAAGTGATGGTTCCTGTAAGTAAAACCACAGGAGCGCCGCCCAGGTTGGCCAGTGCATTACCAATCTGGCTATCCAGCTGGTCGAAGGTTGGAATTTCCTGGAAAGCATTACCATTCCTGCGTTTTGGATGCGGCAGGCGGTACATATCATAAAGATCAAGAACCGAGGCCTGTGCCCTTGGAGATGTTCCACCCATGGTATAGGGGTAAAGATCATTTCCTTCGATCTTGATAGGACGGCCATCTCTCACTTTTACCACTACCGGTAAAACTTCTCCATCCTGAACATAGGTACTTGCATAATATTTGGCAACACCGGGTGTAATATTTTCGGGCTTATTCACAAAGGGAACAGCCTTTCTCACCGGGTTCTGGCAGCTGGCGGCAAGTGTTGCAGCAGCTGTGCTGAAGCCTAAATATTTAAGGAAGTCGCGACGTGGCGTTTTTGCATCCATCAAACCTTTGCCATCCAGGTCTTCAAAAGGAAGGTCCTCCTGAAATTCATTCTGGGCCATTTTTTGAACACGTTCCTTATCATTCAGTTCAGCGAAACTTTGCCAGTATGTATTATCGCTCATAGTATAGTTTGATAATTCGATGATTTGATAAAGTGATCGTTAGTTTTGGCCATCACATCATCTGATCATCAATTTTTTCTTTTTAGTAGTGACATTTTTGACATTCGAGGCCGCCTATATGCATTACGCTCACGCTATCCATTTTGCCTGACTTAATATCATTGTGAAACTTCTCGTAAATGCTGTAGAATTGATTACCACTGCTGTCGCTGTAATTGAAGTTCACTTTTGATTCGCGGTGACAGTTCACACACCATCCCATGCTCAGGTCAGATTCCTGCTTTACCACATCCATTTCCTGGATGTTTCCATGACAGCTCTGGCACTGAACGTTTCCTACGCGTGTGTGTTGGGCGTGGTTAAAATATACGTGGTCGGGCAGGTTATGGATCTTGATCCATTCCGGTGATTTTGCTTTGGTTGGATCCCATTTGGCACCGGGTCCGGGAGTGAAGCCTGCATAATCGAATAATTTATTGATCTCCGCAGTTCCGTTGATCTCGTTGCCATCCTTATCAAACAATTGTGGACCTTTTTCGTAGGTAGTAACCACCTGGTGGCAGTTCATACAAACGTTCAGGGAAGGAATAGCAGCATGCTTGCTTTCGAAAGCACCGCTGTGACAGTATAAGCAGTTGATCTGGTTGATGCCCGCGTGCACTTTATGAGAGAAATATATAGGCTGGTCGGGCTGGTATCCCTGTTGGCGACCGAGGTTAATGGCGCCTTTTCCCACAAAATAACCACCCATAATAAAGGCAACCAGCGCAAACAATGCTATATAAACCTTGTTCCTGTAGAAAGGAACCGGTTCGGGACGCATGATTTCTTCTTTATCGTCGGAAAGCTTTTTAAGGTTGCTGTTCACCTGCATTAAGATCAGGGCAACAATGGCAAGTATGAGAGAGATGATACCAAAGATCAAAGCATTGCGATTGGCATCGCCTTCGCCTGTAGCGCCGGTTGCCGCACCCCCACTACCCGCTTCCCCAGGCATGGGTGCAGAAGCGATATAATCGAAGATGGCATTGATATCATCGTCGGAAAGGTTGGAAAAGCCCGGCATTATGGTACCCCATTCCTTCTGAAGATCAATGGTGTATTGTGTAGTTGGAATGAAAGCGGCTGGATTTTTCACCCATTTTATCAGGTTGGCCCTGTCTGTCCACGGACCTTTACCTTCCACACCTCTCAATGCAGGACCGGCAAGGCCTTTGTCAAGACCATGGCAGCTTTGGCAATTTTGGGCAAAGATCTGCTGTCCCTGGGCATTTACAACATTATGAGATAGAAGTAAAACGAGAACCGGCAGTACACTCTTCTTAGCAATTATCTTTAAAAAATTCATATCAAGAATTGGTCTGAAATGTGGATAATTTCCCGAATCGGGTGCAAAAATATGACAGGAAATCAACAATTCAGCGCAGTTGTTAAAATTTTTTTAACCCGCGCCCAGACTGCGTTTCAGCCGATTTTACACCCCTGCTTGCATTGTAATATAAAAATATGTCATGTTTTTGTCTGTCAATAGCAAGCCTGTTGATATCCACTTCTTCAGCGCTTTAAAACAGTTGATTTAGAGTCAATGGACTAATTTCGTTATTCAAAAATCTTATAAAAATGATCAGGCGCCTGCAGCAAAAATGGAATGTGAGTGGCACCAGGCTACTGCTCATCCTGGTTACGTTTGCCACCGGTGGCAGCCTCACAGGCTATGTGGGAAAACGCATCATGGAACTTACCGGAATTGAAAACCCGCTAGCCTGGTACCCCGTTTACATTGTTCTGATAACCTTTATCTGGCCTGTTATGGTGATCCTGGTTAGTATACCATTAGGACAGTATGGATTCTTTAAGGCCTATATTGGTAACCTCACTAAAAAAATCACCAATTCCAAAGCGAGGGGGGACAAGCATGCTTAATGGACTTGCCATTTTTGCTTCCGGTGCAGGAAGTAATGCACAAAAAATTATTGAATATTTCCGTGATTCTGAAAAAGCCAGGGTGGTTTTACTGGTTTGCAATAAACCCGGAGCCGGCGTAATAAAAATTGCGGAAGAGAATAAAATTCCCGTTTTAATGATCGAAAGGGAAAGGTTCATTAACGGTGATGGTTATGTTAATGAGATCGGGGCCGCGGGAACTGATTTTATTATACTTGCAGGATTTTTATGGAAGGTTCCCCAGACTATCATTGATTCATTTCCCCGCAAGATCATCAATATCCATCCGGCATTACTTCCAAAATTTGGTGGCAGAGGTATGTACGGGCAATACGTTCACCAGTCGGTGATCAATGCCGGGGAAGTTGAATCGGGCATCACCATTCATTATGTTGATGAGCATTACGACAATGGCGATGTGATCTTTCAAACCGGCTGCCCGGTTTTAAAAAACGATACACCCGAAACACTGGCTGCAAGAATTCATACGCTGGAACATTTGCATTATCCTAGGGTGATTGAGGAGGTGGTCAGTGGTGAGTGGTGAGTGGTGAGTAGTGAATGGTGAATGGTGATAGTGAATGGTGAATGGTGAGTAGTGAGTGGTGAGTGGTGAGGCGTTATTGCTATTTGCTAAGTGCAACATTTATAACAAATCAATTGTAAGAACAATTTGAGTTTGCGCATGACCCAAAGGAAAGCAGAAAGATTCTAGGACAATTGTAGGACCTGAAGGCTTCAGCTCCTACTATCCTTTTTCTTTGTATAGTTATGTATTCACCACTCACTACTCACCACTCACCACTCACCACTATTCCGCCATCGTCTTCACGCTTCTTTCAACAAAGGCAGTAAGATCTGCTCCTTTCAGCATTCCCTGCGATAATAATGCAAGATCAAAAGCCTGTTTGGCCAGCATGGTTTGTGTTTCGCCTTCTGCTTTTAAAATGCGTTGAACAAGGCTGTGATTTCCATTTACGGCAACCTTGTAGTTATCGGGAAGTGAGCCATAGAAATTCATTCCGCCACCGCCGCCCATGCGTGCCATATCTTTCATTCTGCGCATCCATTCTTCCATGGTAATGGTAACAGGCAATTCGTCTTCCGACAAACTTTCCACTTCCACCTTCATACCATTATTGTTGATGGCCTTATCAAAAATTTCTTTGATCTTGTTTGATTCTTCTTCGGTTAAATTGTGTTTGGATACATCATCCTTCTGAATCAATTTATCCAAAACATCTGCATCAACTCTTTTAAAAGAAACTTTCTCCAGCTTCATTTCAAGGTGTTGCATGAAATGATTATCAATAGGAGAATTCATCAGCAAAACATCATAAGATTTTTTATTGGCCGACCTGATGTAGCTGTCCTGGCGCTCGGCATCCACCGTATATAAATAAACAGTGGTTTCGTTCTTGTCGGTCTGGAAATCTTTTACTTTAGCCTTGTATTCTTCCAGCGTAAAATGCTCATTCGAAGTGTTTGTAAGCAGCACAAAATCTTTTGCTTTCTCAAAGAATTTTTCTTCACTCAATGCACCATATTTCACAAACAATCCTATATCGGACCATTTTTCTTCGTAAGATTTCCTGTCTTTTTTAAACAGTTCATTAAGTTTATCGGCAACTTTTCTTGTAATGTAACTGTTGATCTTTTTTACGTTGCTGTCGGCCTGTAAAAAGCTGCGGCTCACATTCAGCGGAATATCGGGAGAATCGATAACACCATGCAGCAACATTAAAAATTCAGGTACAATATCTTTTACTTCATCGGTAATGAA
This sequence comes from Bacteroidota bacterium, assembly GCA_023429985.1. Classification (GTDB taxonomy): domain Bacteria; phylum Bacteroidota; class Bacteroidia; order Chitinophagales; family Chitinophagaceae; genus Flavisolibacter. Next base: position 9,970 of record JAEZCV010000211.1, read on the forward strand.
TACCTGGCGTGAGAACAATTTGATCTTGTTGCGCTGAACTTCAAAATCATTTTTCAATTTAGGGAAATATAAAACACCGGTAAGGTTAAAAGGATAGTCAACATTCAAATGGATCCAGAACAATGGATCTTCCGACATGGGATATAATTGCCTGTAGAAATCCAGGTAATCTTCATCTTTTAATTCGGCAGGTTGTTTGGTCCAGATTGGATTGGTATCGTTAATAATATTTGGAACATCTATGGTTGAGTATTTCGGTTCGCCTTTTTCATCAACCCCATCTTCTTTGGTTTCGGATCGTGTACCAAATTGAATGGGTACAGGTAAAAACTTCGCATACTTATCCAGGATAGATTGCAGCCTGTGTTTTTCCAGGAATTCTTCCGATTCGGCATTGATGTATAAAATGATCTCGGTTCCTCTTTCGGTACGGCTTCCTTCCGTGATCTCGAATTCGGTGCTTCCGTCGCAGATCCAGCGGGCAGGTTGCGCACCTTCCTGGTAAGAAAGCGATTGAATTTCAACTTTATCGGCAACCATGAAAGCCGAATAGAATCCAAGTCCAAAACGGCCAATGATCTCGTTGGCATCTTTGGCTTCTTTGAACTTCTCCATAAATTCCGTTGCACCTGAAAAAGCAATCTGGTTGATGTATTTTTTAATTTCATCAGCCGTCATTCCAAGACCCTTATCGGTAATAGAAATGGTTTTATTCTCTTTATTTACGTCAACCTGTATGGTAAGGTCACCCAGGTCGCCATTGTACTGGCCGAGAGAAGCCAGGCGTTTCATTTTTTGGGTGGCATCCACTGCATTACTTACCAGTTCGCGTAAAAAGATCTCATTGTCTGAGTAAAGAAATTTTTTAATAATAGGAAAGATGTTCTCGGTATGAATGGAAATGGTTCCTTTTTCCTGTACCATATAAGTTTTTATTTAATTGTAAAAGTTACCTGCTATCATCAATGCATGTTCCAATGTGGTTATGGTTGCCAGATTGTCAGCGAACATAATTGTATCCTTAGCTCCACAATTAAAAAACTTACTGATTTAAGTAATATATCCTGCGGCGGTAAAATGCCGTAAATGCTGGATTTTGAGGTCTTTTTCCCTCTAATAGACAGGGGAATGTGCATAAATTTCCCTTCTTAAAAAGGCACATTCTTTGGAATTTATTTATAAAGCATAATGATATGGAAATGACAGCAGTAGTGTTACATGAAGGTGCTTTGGCTCATTATGACGTAGAAATCGGCGATGATGGCCGGTGTTATGCC
>JAEZCV010000228.1 GCA_023429985.1 Bacteroidota bacterium
TTTCAACATAAAAAAAAGCGGCTGGTTCATCCTGCTCTTCATTTGCACTGTGGCACTTTGCGATCTTTTGAGCAGCCATATAATAAAGAACCTGATCTTTCGACTGCGACCCTGCCGCGACCCCGACCTTTTAGGCTCTATCAGGGTGCTGGCAACTTATTGTCCTATAAGTTCGAGTTTCACCTCTTCTCATGCCACCAATCATTTTGGAATGGCAACCTTTGCTTCCATAACGCTGTTGCCCTATGCAGGAAAGTGGATTTATCTCACCTACCTTTGGGCATTTAGCATTATTTATGCGCAACTTTATGTAGGTGTTCATTATCCCCTTGATGTAATGGGCGGTGCCCTGCTTGGTATTATGGCCGGTGTTTTGACTGCCGGTATATACCAGCGCTTCTGGGGAAGAGCAAATTTCAATCAAAAACTATAATGGAAATTTTCATATTACTGGGTTTAATATTACTGAACGGATTTTTTTCAATGGCGGAGATCGCGCTGGTTTCGGCGCGTAAAGCCAGGCTTGAAGGACAGGCAAACCGCGGAAACAAAAATGCCAAGGATGCATTGGCATTGGCTAACAACCCCGAAAATTTTCTTTCCACCGTACAGATAGGAATTACATTAATTGGTGTTTTAACCGGTATTTATTCAGGAGAAAAACTCTCGGGCGACCTGATTGCTTTCATCAATAAATTCCCTTCACTTGCGCCTTACAGTGGAGGAATTGCAACTGCTGTAATTGTTATCATCATCACCTATTTTACTTTGGTGCTCGGTGAACTTGTTCCAAAAAGAATTGGACTCTCCCATCCCGAATCCATTGCCAAGTTCATGGCTAAACCCATGCGCATCATTGGATATATTGCTTATCCATTTATCTGGCTATTAAGTAAATCGTCTTATTTTATTTTGAAACTGCTGAATTTAAAAAGCAGCGATAACCAGGTAACGGAAGAAGAAATTAAAGCCATCATTAGCGAAGGCACCGAACATGGGGCTATACAGGAAGCCGAACAGGAGATTATTGAAAGAGTTTTTCATTTGGGCGACCGAAATATCACTTCCTTAATGACGCATAGAAGTGATATTGTTTGGTTTGATGTTTCTGATACGGAAGAAATGATCCGTGGAAAGATCATGACGGAGCCGCACAATATTTACCCTGTTTGTGAAGGCGATATTGATACCATGCGCGGAGTGGTTTCCCTGAAAGATATTTATGTTACAGATGATAAAGTGCCTTTTAAGGAACTAATGAAACCCGCATTGTTTGTTCCGGAAAACAACAGTGCTTACCAGGTGCTTGAAAAGTTCAGGGAAAGCAGGATCCATTCCTGTTTTATTGTTGATGAATATGGAAGCATCCAGGGAATGATCACCCTGAATGATATTATGCATGCCATAATAGGTGATGTTCCCCAGCCCGATGACACTTTGGATTACGAGATCAATAAGCGCGATGATGGAACGTTTTTGATAGATGCGCAGATCCCGTTTTACGATTTTCTGCTGTTCTTTGAAAAAGCCGACTGGATTGACGAAGAGGAACAGGAATTTGATACGCTGGCCGGTTGTATTTTACATGAACTGGAAAGAATTCCGCACACTGGTGATAAACTTATATGGAAGGGTTTTGAATTCGAGATCGTTGACATGGATGGCCATCGTATAGATAAGATACTGGTAAAACCTTCGGAAGAAATTATGGATGATATGGAAGAAGAAAAAGAATGAAGATTCAATCTTCGTCATTGAGTTCGGACAATCTTAAATAAATTTATTAGGAATCAATCCGCGGCCATCTGCCCAAACTGCGTCATCTGCGTTCTATATCTTTATAAATCGAAACTCACATCCACCTTTGGATTATCAAGCTTACTGCTCACCCTTTTACCATTAGCAATTACATGCATAATGTTGGCCTGCTCTTTAAATACATCATACAACATCGAATTCTTTACATCCAGTTTTTTTATGGAAGGAATATTTAATACTTCCATATAAATGTATACGGCCTCAGTTTCCTTTTCAAAACCAAGAAGATTCAAATTCAGCTTTTTGCCATCGGCAGTAAGCTGAAGTTTTTTATTAATATATTCTCCCAGCATCTTACCTGTCTTTTCGGTTTGAGCTTCATTGGAAAAATCAACAGGGGTATTGAAATTTGTTTTTAAAACATTCTCCAGGTCATCGGTAAATATTTTTATGGTGATTTCCAGTACTTGGCTTTTTGAATTATGATTAAATTCAAAAGCAGAAACATAGTAAGGATGAAAAGAATCCACTTGAATATTTTCCTGAACTGAATTCACGTTATTAGATGATGTTTCATTTTGATTGATACCTCCGCTCAATAAAGGCATTGACCATACAAAGCCAATCATCAACCATTTATGTAATATTAGTCCCACAGGCAATTTATTTTTTAATGCTCCAAAAGTCTTACTTATTTTGAAGCTTTATTCATGTAAAAGGTTAAAAGATAATATGATATCAAAAATCATACTATTAACCTCATATTAATCTTTTTTCACTGCTATGAATGATTTTAGTTTTTATTTCCGGTTTGGATGGGACCATATCCTTACCACAGATGCTCTCGATCACATGCTTTTTATTGCAGCGCTTGCGGCCATTTATATGCTCCGCGACTGGAAGCAGGTTATAATTTTAGTAACAGCATTTACCATCGGGCATTCCATCACACTGGCACTTACAAGCCTTGAAATTTTAACCCTGCCCATTGAATGGGTGGAATTTTTTGTTCCGGTAACTATAATGATCACCGCGATCTTCAATCTTTTTCAGAAAAATTTCACACCACGGTCCGTACGTCTCAACTATGCATTTGCGTTATTCTTCGGATTGATCCACGGAATGGCTTTTGCAAGCCTTTTGCGTATAGTTTTAGCATCGGACCAGAACTTTGCACTTTCCATGCTGAGCTTCAGCATCGGGCTTGAACTAGGGCAAATACTGGTTGTGATCATTATTTTACTGCTGGCACAGTTGTTCGTGAAAATTTTGGGCGTGAACCGTCGCGACTGGGTGATCTTTGTTTCAGCAGCAGTTTTTTCCCTGGCACTTCAAATGGCCCTGGAAAGAATTCCCGGAAAAGATAATGAGGATGAAACTTTGATGCAGAACTCTCCAGCATTTCAAATAACTTCAGAACCTAAGACTCTATTAAATAAACACGCCTAATGATTCAAACAAATTATAGCAACATGAAAAAATTTTTATTGTTTTTAGTGGCAACGGCATACATACTTCCTGCCTTTGCACAAAACACTCAAAACAACCCGGGTTCAAATCATGGAAATAAATTTGAACAGCTGGGAACAACTTTGCCCACACCTAATGAATACCGCACAGCAAGTGGTGCTCCGGGTCCCAAATACTGGCAGCAGCGTTGCGATTATGATATCAAGGCTACTCTGGATGAAAAGAACCTGATGATCAGGGGAAGTGAAAAAGTTACTTATTATAATAATTCGCCCGACATACTTCAGTATTTATGGGTACAGCTTGATGAAAATCAACACAGCACTGTAAACAATGCCAACTATCAAACCAGCAGCGGCATGCCCGAACAGGCTACATCACAGCAATTGCTGAACATGGCAAAACAAAATGCTGATAACGGCTATGGTCACATCATTTCCAAACTTACCGATGCTTTGAACAAGCCTCTAAAATATACCATCAATAAAACCATGATGCGTATTGAATTACCACAGCCTTTAAAACCAGGACAGCAATTTATTTTCAATTGCGACTGGAGCTATAAAATCCCCGACCGCATGAGCATGGGTGGCCGTGGTGGATATGAATATTTTGAAGAAGATGGCAATCATTTATTTACCATAGCCCAATGGTATCCGCGACTGGCAGTGTACAGCGATTACCAGGGTTGGCAGAACCAGCAATTTACAGGCAGAGGTGAATTTGCATTGACCTTTGGAAATTTTCGTGTAGAGATGACCGTTCCTGCCGATCATATGGTAGGAAGCACGGGTGAATGTTTGAATTATGCTCAGGTACTTACACCAACGCAGCTGGCCCGATGGAAGAAAGCCCAAACTGCCGGTGATGTAGTGGAAATGGTTACACTTGAAGAGGCCCGTAATGCCGAGAAGCAGAAGAAAACAGGAACTAAAACCTGGATATACAAAGCAGATAATGTGCGCGATTTTGCCTGGACCTCCAGCCGCAAATTCATCTGGGATGCCATGCCTGTGGTGGTTGAAGGAAAAAAGGTTATGGCCATGAGTTATTATCCCAAAGAAGCTTATAATTTATACAGACGTTATTCAACTAAGGCAGTAGCTCATACATTAAAAGTATATTCCGACTTCAGTATACCTTACCCCTATCCGGTTGCCATAAGTGTTGAAGCATCTAACGGTATGGAATATCCTATGATATGTTTCAATTTTGGAAGAACGAATGCCGATGGATCTTATTCTGAAAGCGTAAAATATGGAATGATAGGAGTTATTATTCATGAAGTAGGACATAACTACTATCCCATGATCATAAACAGCGATGAAAGACAATGGACATGGATGGATGAAGGGTTGAATTCTTTTGTACAATACCTGGCACAGGAAACTTTCGATGACAGATTTCCTTCCCGTCGTGGGCCTGCCCACGGCATTGTAGATTATATGAGCCTCCCGAAAGATCAGCTGGAACCTATTATGACCAACAGTGAAAACATCATTCACTTTGGAAATAATGCATATGGTAAGCCCGCTACTGCACTGAATATTTTACGCGAAACAATTATGGGAAGAGAGTTGTTTGATTATGCTTTTAAAGAATATGCAAGAAGATGGGCATTTAAACATCCAACACCTGCCGATTTTTTCCGCACCATGGAAGATGCCAGCGCCGAAGATCTTGACTGGTTCTGGCGCGGATGGTTCTACAGTACCGATGCGGTAGATATTTCTTTGGATTCTGTTCGATATGCTATTGCCAATGTAAATGCTGCAGTTCCACAGCGATTGCAGGAAAATGTTATCATGCAAAAAGTTGCGGGTCCCCAACCCGTAATTGATGATATCAGCAAGTTGCGTAACCGCATGGATACATCTATTGTATTCTATTCAAATGTTGATACCTCATTAAGAGATTTTTACTGGCGTTATTCCCGAGGAATTGAACCCATTGATTCCACTCCATACAAGGTTACGGTTCCGGCAAGGGCTGAACAATTGGATGCAGAAACAAAACGCTTATTGGATGACAAGCATTTTTATGAATTGCATTTTTCAAATAAAGGCGGGCTTGTAATGCCAATAATAATTGAATGGACCTATACGGATGGAACAACTGAAATTGAAAAGATCCCGGCGCAGGTATGGAGGCATAATGAAAATAAGGTGACAAAATTTTTCATGAAAGACAAAAAAGTTACCGGTATAAAATTAGACCCCATGAGGGAGACAGCAGATATAGATGAATCAAACAATGTTTGGGGTGCTTCAATTACTGCACCGAGAAGGTTTGAAGTATTTAAAGCAAAACAGGCAGGCAGAGGACAATCGACCGGCATTAACCCAATGCAAAAATCACAGGAAAAGAAAGGATTTTAATTTCTTTAAATAAGAGTTAAAGGCAGGAGGCAAATAGTAGTTTGCCTCCTGCCTTTTTTGGTATCTTTGCTCCCCCAGGAACCCTGTAAATAAATATAGTAACCTCCTCATTTGCTCCTCCTTCCCATTTGGAAAGATTTCCTTTTTAAGAGAAAAAAAACAGATTTCGCTGTTTTAATAAACAACTCCCTGTTTTTCCTGCTGCCTAGATTTACCTGAAAATTCAATGCAGGACCTGATTGTGCTTACGCCAATTTTCCACAGGAATGCCGAGCATATAGCCATTTATTTCAACAACAGGGATCTTCATTCCAGCATGAAATTATTAAAAGGAATAAAGTGGAGCCGTATGCACAACGCCTGGTACCTGCCGATGGCAAAGGAAAGTTATACCCTGTTAAAATCTGTTTTTAAAGATGCCCGATTTGAAACATCGGCATTAAAGAAATACCTGGAACACCGAAAAGTTCAGATTATTTCCAGTAAAAATAAGCTGAACAGGGCCCAGGCTGAAAAGATCATTCACTCTCCTTTAAGCAATCTTAATATACATGCTTTTGAACGGTTCAGGAACATGCTGGCAATGAAAGGTTATAGCGGAAATACCATTCGTACTTATACAGGCGAATTTTTAAGACTATTAAGATTGTTAGGCGATGTTTATATAAATGACCTTAAAAAGGAACATATCCATTCTTACCTTTTATGGTTGATTAAAAAACAGCATTACTCCGAAACGCATGTACACACTGCTGTTAACGCCATTAAGTTTTATTTTGAAAAGGTTGAAAATAAGGACAAAGAATATTTTGATCTTCCGCGACCAAAGAAGCCAATGCTGTTGCCCGATATACTGGCGGAAGAGGAGGTGGTGCAAATTATTAAAGCCACAGAGAATCTGAAGCACAGAACTTTGATTATGACGGCATATTCTGCAGGATTAAGAGTAAGTGAACTGGTGAAAATACTGGTGAATGACATAGATTCTAAAAGAATGACGATCCATATCAGGGGAGGCAAGGGAAAGAAAGACAGGATGGTGACGCTGAGCAAGGTATTATTGGAAGCATTGCGGGAATATTATAAGGTGTACAAGCCTGCCCATTATTTATTTGAAGGCGTTGAGGGAAAGCCCTACAGCAGCAGGAGTGCCCAGATTGTGCTGGCGAAGGCAAAAGGTCTGGCAAATATAAAAAAGCCCGGAAGCATACATTCACTGCGACATTCCTATGCCACCCATTTGCTGGAAGGCGGCACAGACATAAGGTATATACAGGAATTGCTTGGACACAGGAGTATTCAAACCACTTTGAAATATACCCATGTAAGTGTAAAGAACATACAGGCCATTCAGAGTCCGCTCGATAAGCTGCCATGGTAGAGGTAAAAGAAAAGGAAGCCAAATAATATTTTACAGGGATAGGTAAAAAAGGGATGAACTGTCAACAATATCCATTAGCCATGCTTTGGAGGATTTATATGCATTAGGAATTGCAACATACTATTCCTTAACATTATGTTTGGAAAACGCCGTAGTTCTACCGTTTTTAATTTAGGGGAAAGGAGTTAAATTGTCGAAAGTATTCCCGGTTACAGCATAATATGTGAGTGACAGGCACGAAGTGCGTTCAATTCCCATCCATCTATGGAAAATCGCCAAACCCTCGCCTTCAAATATCAAAAACAAAACCAACCCATTTCGCTGGCGATTACGATACTCACCACTGAAATCACTTTTATTATTAAACCCAGAACATTATCTAAAAATTTCCATATACCCGGAGATGGATTATATTCGGATAATTATTGTTAGCCGAAACCTTCTCGCTCCAGTCAAAATTTGATTCGATCATTTTTTCTGGAAATAACTTTTGGTGACCATCTTAAAACACAACGGTTCGCACGAGGTTACTCTGATTCAAATTTTTTCTTGATTGTAAATTAATAGTTTCAAATTACCCTAAATTCAGCAAAGGTGTTCGGCTAACAGCGGCTTGGCAAAAATTGGGCGACAGAATTTGGCCCATCAGCTGTAGAATATGAATGATCTGCAGTAATTTGGCCAGGAACTAATTTCGCAAGTCTGGCCAAGCCGAGCAAT
>JAEZCV010000035.1 GCA_023429985.1 Bacteroidota bacterium
TTTATAGATACTGTGGAAGCAGAAGGAATAAAAAAATCCGTTTTACTTGAATCCTCCGCCAATGCAAGACTGGTTGAAGCACCGGCCATGATTGATTTTGAATTTCTACAGATCGCTCCCGATGTAAACTTGTTCAGGCAATCAAATGTACCCGTTGCATATTTGCTGGAAGGAAATTTCAGGTCGCTTTATGCAAACCGGATCCCAACCGGAGTGCGTAATAATTTTGCAGCTTATAATTACAATATTTTAAAGCAGGCAGCTGAACCCGGTAAAATGATTGTAGTTGCCGATGGTGATATTGCCATGAACCAGTTCAGTTCCAGTGCCGGTCCGCTTGAAATGGGTACAAATGTTTTTACCCGCTACAGGTTTGCCAATAAAGATTTCTTTACCAATGCTCTGGATTACCTGGTAAATCCTTCGGATATTATTCAGGCGCGCGCAAAGGAATTCAGGTTAAGATTACTTGACCCCAGGATAACCGAAGATGAAAAAACTCAATGGCAGTTGATTAATATTGCATTACCCATTCTGCTCGTCATAATTTTTGGCTGGATCTACCAGATGATCCGTAAAAAACGTTTCACCTTGTGAACTACAGGCTCATTAAACTTGCATATATTTTAAATGACACATGAACAGATAGCATACCTTGTTTTTGGAATTGTACTGGTGCTTTCAATAATCATTGACATGGGTTTATTCAGTAAGAGCTCATATACCATGGGAATGAGAAAGGCATTATATCAATCCATTTTTTGGGTATCACTCGCCCTTGCTTTCTTTGTTTTTTTGTGGTTTTTTCTAGGTAGTGTAGTAGCTGTTGAATACATCAGCGCCTATCTTATGGAGAAAAGCCTGAGCATTGATAACATTTTTGTTTTCATCCTCATCTTCAGTTTTTTCAATATCAGGGTGGACCATATTCCCAGGGCATTGATGATAGGGATTCTCATGGCTATTCTTTTCAGAGTGATCTTCATTACAATTGGTGTTGCGCTGGTAGAAAAATTTGAATGGATCCTATACATTTTTGGAGCCTTCCTGGTATATACGGGTATTAAAATTTATACAGTAACGCAGGAAAACCAGTTCGATCCTTTAACCAACCCTGTATACCGTTTCCTGAACCGGTTCTTTCCTATCATACATGAAGACGTGAATGGTAAAATGGTTGTTCGGAAAGATGGCAAGCGTTTTTATACTAACATGTTTGTGGTGGTGGTGATGCTGGCAACAACAGATATTGTTTTTGCGCTTGACAGCATTCCGGCGGTTTTTGCAATTTCACAGAATAAACTGGTTATTTATACCAGCAATATTCTTGCGGTGCTGGGATTAAGATCGCTTTATTTTTTATTGAAAGGCGCAGTAAATAAATTTGAATACCTGCAGCAGGGAATTGCCATTGTGCTGGTATTTATAGGCTTGAAGATGCTGGCTGTGATGTTTCACATAAAAGTGCCTATAGTCATATCACTTATGGTGATAGTTATCTGCCTCGCAGGCTCCATACTTTATTCACTCAGTTCCTATGGAAAGAATGATCGATTAACTTAGTGTTGTGTATTCCATTCAAAAAATTTCAGATATTGTTTCGGGTACCATTCATGCCCAAGGTAGTAATATCTCCGTGAAACACCTGGTTTATGACAGCAGGCGGATACAGTTCGCTGAATCGTCTTTATTTTTTGCATTGATCACACCCCAAAAAAACGGACACGATTTTATTGAGGAGGCTTACCAAAAAGGCGTTCGCTGCTTTATCGTGAATCAATTACCAGTAAAAAGCCTGAAATCTGCTAATGTAATTGTAGTTGAAGATTGTTTAAAAGCCATGCAACAGCTTGCGGCATATCATCGCGCGCAATTTAAAATCCCTGTAATCGGGATCACGGGTAGTAACGGAAAAACTATTGTAAAAGAATGGCTTTTCCAGGTTTTGAATGAAGAGTATAATATTGTTAGAAGTCCCAGGAGCTATAATTCCCAGATTGGTGTGCCACTAAGTATATGGCAAATGAATACATCTCATACCCTTGCCATCTTTGAGGCCGGCATTTCTGAAATGGATGAAATGGAAAGGTTGGAGAAAGTGATTCGTCCAACCATTGGCATATTAACCAATATTGGCACTGCACACGATGAAGGTTTCCCCGATCGGCAAACTAAGCTTTCAGAAAAACTAAAATTATTTTCAAATTGTTCTTTACTGATTGGGCCCGGTAAAGTTCTCAGGGGCGATCTGAAAAGAAAGGGGTGGATGACCTGGGGAGAAAATAGTACTGATGATTTTTTTGTAAGTGATGTAAGAAAAACTCCAGGTAAAACATTTTTCCATATTCGTTACAAAGAGAACGACTGTAAAATAGCAATTCCTTTTTCAGATGAAGCATCATTTGAAAATGCAGTAACCTGTAGTTCTGTTCTTCTTTCCATGGGTTATTCTTCTTCCTTTATTGAAGAAAAAATGGCTAGGCTACACGCCATTGATATGCGGCTTCAACTGAAGCATGCCATTAATAACTGTCTTCTGGTAAACGACAGTTACAGTGCCGATATCACTTCATTAAGAATAGCCATTGATTTCCTGGATCAACAAGCATCAGGAAGAAATAAGGTGCTGATCCTTTCCGATTTTGCCGAAACGGGAAATGACCGTGTGGAATTTTATAAAGAAGTTGCTGAAATTATCAATGGATCTAAAATTGAACGGCTTGTTGTTATTGGTGATGAAATAGGTGAGGAGCTGCAGTTGACAATCCCGGGTTCAGCGGTTCAGCATTTTAATACAACGGAATTATTTCTTTTGCATTCGCGCACTTCCGATTTTCATAACCAGATCATATTAATAAAAGGAGCACGCAAATTTGGGTTTGAAAGAATTGCACGGTGGTTTGAAAGAAAATTGCATCAAACAGTTTTAGATATCAATCTCGATGCACTTGTTCATAATTTCCGGCAATACAGAAAGGTTTTATCTCCTGGCACAAAGATCATGGCCATGGTAAAAGCGTTTTCCTATGGAAGTGGTGGCCCGGAGATCGCCAATGTATTGCAATATCACCATGCCAACTACCTGGGCGTTGCTTATGCAGATGAAGGTGTTGAATTGATCAATTCCGGCATCAGGCTTCCTGTTATGGTAATGAACGCAGAAGATGCATCTTTCCAGTCGATCGTGGATTACAACCTTGAACCGGTTATTTTTTCATTCGAATTGTTGGAGCGGTTTGAGAATTATATAAAAGAGCAGGGCCTGAATGCTTATCCTGTTCATATCGAAATTGAAACAGGAATGAATCGTCTTGGTTTTTCCAAAGATGAAATAAAGAATCTGGCTCAACACCTAAAATCTTCAGTTTACCTGCAGGTGCAATCCGTTTTCAGTCACCTTGCTGCCAGCGAGGATCCAGGACAGGATCATTTCACAGGCTTTCAGTTTTCTGTTTATAAATCGGCTGTTGAAGTATTGGAATCCGAATTGGGTTATCCTTTTCTAAAACACATTTCTAATTCCGCAGCCATTATTCAACATCCACATTTGCAGTTGGACATGGTAAGGCTGGGAATTGGATTATATGGAATTGAGGTTGATCAGAAACAGGTGCTCGATTTGCAGCCCGTTGCCTGTTTGAGAACAACCATTGCCCAGATACGGAAAATATCTAAAGGCGATTCCGTTAGTTATAACAGGAGAGGTGTGGTGCATCGCGATTCAGTAATTGGAACGGTAAGAATTGGTTATGCAGATGGTTATTCCAGGCAGTTCAGCAATGGCAAAGGAAAAATGCTTGTAAAAGATAAGCTGGTGCCGGTTATAGGAACTGTTTGTATGGATATGACCATGATCGACCTTACCGATGTTAAAGATGTGGTGGAAGGCGATGAAGTGATTGTTTTTGGTCCGGGACTGCCCGTTGAGGAAATTGCCTCCTGGATAGGCACCATCTCTTACGAAGTGCTGGCCGGCATTTCCCAGAGAGTGAAGCGCATTTATTTCCATGAATGACTGAAAACATGAATATCCCTGTGATTCGTTAATGAAATCTTCAACTATTTCCAAAACCCTTATGCTAACTGGCCTTCCCCTTATCTTTGCCCCTTAATTTTTTACTGTGAAGTTGCGTACAGCTTTTCTTATCATTCTAATAATAATTGTTGCAGACCAGGCTTTGAAGATCTGGGTGAAGACCAGTTTCCCTATCGGGCATATTACTAACGTAATGGGCTTTCAATGGTTTCAGCTTTATTTTATAGAAAATCCGGGCATGGCCTGGGGTATGGAATTCGGAGGCGACTGGGGCAAAATGCTGTTAACGCTTTTCCGTCTCGTTGCAGTGATCTTTGGAACCTGGTACCTGGGAAAGATCGTGAGGCAGGGATATACAAGAGGATTGATCATTTGCGCTTCCCTGATTTATGCCGGTGCGCTTGGAAACTTAATTGACAGTCTTTTTTATGGAATGATATTTACCGAAAGTACCCGCTATCATGTAGCAACCATGTTCCCCGAACAGGGCTATGCAGGTTTTCTTCACGGACATGTTGTAGATATGTTTTATTTCCCTATAATAAATTCAACTTTTCCCGAGTGGGTTCCTTTTATTGGAGGAAATGAATTCGAATTCTTCAGTCCAATTTTTAATATTGCAGATGCTGCCATTTCAATTGGCGTGATCACAGTGCTTATCTTCCAGAAAAAACTGGTTAGAAAAAAGCATGAAATTCCGGCACCTTCCGAAGTTCCTTCCAGCCAGTTGAGCGAGGAAGTAAAAGCAGGATCATAACTTCATTACACGGTGGTGAATCATCTCTGTTCCATTTGTTATTCTTAAAGTATAAATTCCATTTGGTAAACTTCCTGTTTCCATGCTGATGCTGTGGATGCCTGAATTTAAATTCATGCTTTTTCTACGCACCATATTCCCTGAATAATCCATTAATATGATTTCCAGTTGTTGTTGTTTGTTGTTGTAGATTTCTGTTTGTAATTGTTCTTTAAATGGATTGGGCAATTTCAAAATGGTAAGTCCACGGTTCTCACCTGAGATCCTGATAGTTTTCGATAGTTTTTGTTTATCTGTTCCTTTCATACGCAACCTGTAATAGGCATTGCCCTGGAAGTTCATATCAATCCAGTTGTATTGTCTTAATCCAGAACCTGTTTCTTCCGAAACAATATTTCCTGCAACAGTAAACTGGTAACCATTCAGGCTTTTTTCGATAATATAGTTTACCGGCTCCGTGCAATTTGAGACCGTCCAGTTTAAGGAAGCATAATTATTTTCCAGTTTTCCGGTAAAAGATAAAAGGTCTATATCAAGCGGTACGCCGCAATCAATAACGTTTAACGTAACCACCGAACCTGTTTCACTGAATGCACAACTGGAACTATTGATATTTGCCGGAGTGGTGGCCACAACTACCCTGTAAAGATTGCCACTGTCTGAAGCATCTGCAATAAAGCCCGGGTAGGTAACAAAATATTCATAACCTCCGGCAACCGCTGACGGGGTGGCCGAAGCAGGTGCACCCACATCCGTCCAGCTTGCACCATTATTTGTGCTCAATTGCCATTTGTATTGGGTATAATTATCAAAGAAAGAATTTACATAACACCCCAGGTCAACTACATTGCCTTCGCATACCACCGGGTCGTTGGTAGGAGTAAAGTTTAAGTTGGGTCCGCAGGTAGCAACGGAAATATCATCCAGTGCCCAGTCGTTACCTCCTCCTCCGGGAGCATTATTAAAGAACTTCAATGTAAAACTGGTTTGCGTAGGTCCGGTTAAAAAAGTAAATCCCTTTTTCACCCATTTCCCTGTGTATTGAATATTACCCGTTGTATAATAATCTATTCCATCAACTTCAAACGTAAGGTTAGGGTCCACGCCGGCCGAATCGCCAGGCGCAGTAGGAATATATCCTGTACTGCCTGCCCCTCTTCCCGCCGAATCGCAACCACAACGTGAACAAATGTTGCGGATCCAGCAAGAGATCTCATAATAAGTATTAGGACAAAGGTTTGATATCGTTTGCTGAAATGCAGAATCGATACGGTAGCTTGCATTGATCACCAGCATATATCCACCATTATCATTGGCCACTGTATCAGCTGCAGGATTTCCCATTATTGGGTCGGCCGCACCGGTATGGTCACCAATGATATCCCAAACACCAAACACCCTTCGTGATGCATCGGGTTTAAGCCAGGTATTTAGTGTAGTATATCCAGTGCGTATACTGGTATTATTGGCGATGCCATAATAATAGTCCTGTGGTGAATTGTTAGCAAAAATATTATAGGTATAACTGGGAGGAACATTGGCAGATGCAGTTCTGTTTCTTGTTTTTCCCGAGCCAAAAGTTCCGTTGAATTCCGTTCCCAGGGAGTTGGTACCAATAGCATTTGAACAAATTCCCATATTCCTGTATACAGCAACCCTGTTTGCAGGAAAGGTATAGGTTTGAATAGGAGAACTTCCGCTTTTATAAGTAACATAGCCACCACCAGTGCTTATCAGGGAACCAACAGAAGCGGTTACTCTTACTCTGAAAGAAGCGATCATTATACATGTACTTCCCCAGTTGGATGGCCTGTGCGTATTGGCTACCCTTCCTCTTCTGTACCAGCGCGCCGGGTTACTGTTTTGCCTGTAGCCAAGGTTAATTCTAATATTACTTCCGTTTCTCCAGCCTTCATCATCTCCATGCACATCGGAAAATTGTTTGTAGATCTTTCCTTCATTGGTAAGAACTCTTATGGTATTTGGAATGTATGTGGTTCCGGCAGGAGTTGCATCAAAATAACCGCAGCTGTCGTAAGTCCCCGAACGTACTACAAATGCAGCCCGTATTTCCAGTGTGTCGCCGGTTTCAAGCGTTCCTCCGTTTATCCCTTTTGTAACATTGATATAGCTTTTTCCAAAATCAATATTCTGTGCACGTACTGAATTTGCCGATAACAGTACAGCAAAAGTCAGTACACAATTAAGCTGTTTGAGTAGAATGGTTTTCATGGCGGATTTCCTTAGGTTTGGTAATGCCAAATTAGCAATGGATTTGTACCGAAACAATAGGATTTTTCCCTTGAAAATGCGGTAGAAATGCCCGATTCAGAAAGGGTTATTACTAAAAAATATTATGGATTTTCTACCACTTCCCTTTAGCAGGCTTCATCACTCATAATTATTGAACCAGTCAACATCCCAGTAACGTGGATCGTCTGCTAATTGCCGCGAAGGCTTTTTCTTTTTCTGCAGCCAGGCAATTTTTAGAAATTTCCCGGTTGAAATAGCCATGGGCTTAAATGAATGAAGGGGGTAATGGGCAAATATTTGCTGTATAAGCGCTTTCATAACAGGGTTTTTAGTACGGATTGTAATAGGGAACATTAAATTAGGAAGAAGAATGAAAGAATGCAAGCTGGTTCAGAGAAAACCGTCCGTATTAAAGCACACTAACACCACTAGTCCTTAAATACCCTGATGGTTTTCATAAACCTTTTTTGATATCCCGGGCTTAATGGGGATACGGTAACACCCATGGCGCGGCCCGAAGTGCTGTGGATGAATTTAAGCGTATCTGTATTGGAAACAATAATGCCCATATGGCCAACTATGCGTTCTAAGGGATTTGTACCTGTAAAAAGAATAATATCACCGCGACGTGCTTCACTGGCCCGGATCTCCCTGCCTTCATTAGTGAAGTCCACCGAGGAACGTGGGACTTTTATATTGAAATTATTGAAAACATAGGTGATAAAGCCCGAACAATCAAAACCGACCTTAGGGTCTGATGAAGCATATACATAGGGAATTCCTAAAAGTGATTCGGCAAACTGAACAAGTTTTTCCCTGGAAACATTGCGGGTATCAATAGTTGAAGAAGGTCCCAGGCTGCTGTCCGGTTCCGGCAGATTGCTGATGAAACTACTGTCCGGAGTCGGGTATAAGCTGTCTGCCAACACCTGCTTTGAAGCTATTACTGTTGTGTCTATACCTTCATTATTGGTCATTTCCCATCCCTGGCAGGATGTAAATAAAAATGTTATTGCCGTTATCAAACTTCCATGTTTGCTCATATCTACTGTATAACAAAAAAAGCACCACGAAAGCGCAATAATGCCTTAAGCCATCCTTCTTATCTTTGCACCGCAAAAAAATAATTATGAACTACCGCATAGAGAAAGATACCATGGGGGAAGTAAAGGTTCCGGCCGATGCCCTTTATGGTGCCCAGACCCAGAGAAGTATTGAAAATTTTAAAATTGCACAGGACATCAACAAAATGCCCATGGAGATCGTCCGGGCTTTTGCTTACCTGAAAAAGGCAGCTGCCATTACCAATTTCGAAGCCGGTGTATTACCCGAGGAGAAAATGCAATTGATAGGAAAAGTGTGCGATGAAATTCTTGAAGGCAAACTCGATCAGTATTTCCCACTGGTTGTATGGCAAACAGGTAGCGGTACGCAAAGCAATATGAACGTAAATGAAGTTGTTGCTTATCGTGGCCATGTTTTAAATGGCGGCGACCTTACCGATAAAGAAAAAGCCCTTCATCCAAACGATGATGTAAACAAGTCCCAGTCATCAAACGATACTTTTCCTACAGCCATGCACATTGCTGCTTACAAAATGCTGTTGGAAACAACGATCCCAGGTATTGAAAAGCTCCAGAACACGCTTGATAAGAAGAGCAAAGAGTTCATGAAAGTGGTAAAGATCGGACGAACCCATTTTATGGATGCAACACCGCTTACACTTGGTCAGGAATTCAGCGGTTATGTATCGCAGTTAGACCATGGATTGCGCGCCCTTAAAAACACGCTTCCCCATCTTTCTGAACTTGCATTGGGTGGCACAGCTGTGGGTACGGGGATCAACACTCCAAAGAACTATTCGGAAAACGTTGCTAAACATATTGCAGCGCTAACAGGATTGCCTTTTATAACAGCCGAAAATAAATTTGAATCACTTGCGGCGCATGATGCCATTGTTGAATGCCATGGAGCTTTAAAAACCATTGCCGTAAGCCTGATGAAGATCGCCAACGATATTCGTATGCTCTGCTCAGGGCCACGTTCAGGTATTGGTGAAATATTTATTCCCGATAACGAACCCGGATCTTCCATCATGCCCGGAAAGGTGAACCCCACCCAGTGCGAAGCACTTACCATGATTGCAGCACAGGTTATGGGTAATGATGTTTCCATTAACATTGGCGGCTCAATGGGACATTTTGAACTGAATGTATTCAAACCCATGATGATCTATAACTTCCTGCACAGCGCAAGATTGATTGGTGATGGTTGTGTAAGCTTTAATGATAAATGTGCTGTTGGTATTGAACCTATTGAAGCCAACATTAAAAAACACCTGGATAATTCATTGATGCTGGTTACCTCTCTAAATACACGCATAGGTTATTATAAGGCGGCTGAAATAGCCCAGAAAGCGCACAAAGAAGGAACAACGTTAAAGGAGATGGCCGTTAAGCTTGGCTATGTTACAGCTGAAGAATTTGACCAGTGGGTGGTTCCGGGAGATATGGTGGGAGAGATAGGGTAATTTGTTAATTTGAAAACTGGTAAACCTTCATGCCGGCAGGCAGGTTGGGATATAAAAGGCAACACAAAGTACAAAGCAGGCGCAAAGAACCCAAAGGATTAACTTCGTTTTGATATTCATTCAATATCATTGAAATTGTTCCGGCCAATGAAGTTAAATTGGCTTAACTACCCCTTGGCGTTCTTTATGAAAAATCTTTGCGTTCCTGGCGTGAATGACTTCTCTTTTCTCAATTAAAACTAGTTTCCTTTAAACAACGGCTTCCTTTTCTCTAAAAAAGCAGCCGTTCCTTCCTTCATATCATTGGTATCAAAGCACTCTCCAAAACCGGAAAGTTCTTTCGAATATCCATCTGCGTTACCAAGTGCGGCATTGGCTGCTTCAATACATTTGCCAATGGCAAAAGGAGCTTTCGATAAAATGGTGAGCAATACAGCTTTTGTTTCATTCAGTAACGCATCCTGTGGAAATACTTTATTTACCAGGCCATATTGAAGAGCCGTTGCAGCATCAATCATGTTACCTGTCATTAATAATTCCATGGCACGGCCTTTTCCAATTAAATGAACCAGCCTTTGCGTTCCGCCATAACCTGGAATCAATCCAAGGTTAACCTCCGGTTGGCCGAATCTGGCATTCTCCGAAGCATAACGGAAATGACAGGCCATGGCCAGTTCGCAACCCCCACCAAGGGCAAAACCGTTTACCGCGGCAATAACGGGTTTACTGCTGTTTTCTATCTTAAAAAATACATCCTGGCCTTTTTTGGCAAGGTCCATTCCCTGGTCGTAGTTCAATCCCTGGAACTGGCTGATATCGGCACCCGCAACAAAAGCTTTAGGTCCGGCACCGGTTATTATAATTCCTTTAATTTCTTCGTTATGTTCAGCATCCTTCATTACAGCACCCAGTTCACTCATCACATCGCTGTTGATGGCGTTCATTTTATCGGGACGGTTAATGGTTACCGTTAGAATGCCTTCAGAAGTTTCGGTCAATAAGGTTTTATACATCTTAATAAATTAAAAGTTCCTGTGTTCTTTTACCCAGTTCTTTATGTAATCGGCTATGTCTTTCGTTGGTGTTCCCGGGGCAAATAATTTTCCAACACCCAATTCATTCAATGCGTTCATATCCTCTTCCGGAATAATGCCTCCGCCGGTAAGCAATACATCATTCATTTTCTTTTCCTTCATCATATTAATGATCTTGGGAAAAACCGTCATGTGTGCTCCGGATAAAATGCTCACCCCAATTGCATCCACATCTTCCTGTAATGCGGCATTCACCACCATTTCAGGCGTTTGCCTTAATCCCGTATAGATCACTTCCATGCCTGCGTCGCGTAAAGCGGTGGCAATAACCTTTGCCCCGCGGTCATGTCCGTCAAGTCCAACCTTTGCAACAAGAATTCTTAAAGGCCTGTTATTAGCTTGCATATTGCCAAAAATAAAGATTAATCATTTGTGATTTTAGTTGTTGAAAGCTGGAATGGCCTTTTCAATTCTTGCCATTGTTTCCTCCTTTCCTAACATTGCTGCAATGTCAAATACTGGCGGGCCAAATTTTCCACCTACCAGCATAATACGCAGTGGGAGTTGCAGTTCTCCCGGCTTTATTCCCGCCTGCGTAGCAGATTGTTTAAATAGTTCTTCCATTCCCCCGGGCGAAAAATTTCCCAGGCTTGCCAGTGACTGAATAAAGCTTTTAAAGAATTCAGATTTCTGGTCGTTCCATTTAGGCTTTACAGATGCAAGGTCCCACTCTACAGGTGCCTTAAAAAAGAAATGACTGTGTTCATAAAATTCAGTGAGCAGGGTGCACCGGTCTTTTACTAATTCAATAATTTTTTCGAGATAAGTTTCGTCTGTGATTTCTATTCCTTTTAATGCAAGGTTTTGTTTCACTGCCTGAACATAAGCCGAAGCTGGCAGCTTTTTGATCCATTCGTGGTTGAACCATTTGGCTTTTTCAAAATCAAATTTGGCTCCTGACTTATGAACCTTATCTATTGAAAAACTTTGCACCAGTTCATCCAGAGAATAAATTTCTTTTTCGGTTCCATCATTCCAGCCAAGCATGGCTAAAAGATTAATAAAGGCTTCCGGAAGAAAACCTCTTTCCCTGAAACCTTCTGTTGTTTCGCCCGTCTTTGGATCTTTCCAGTTCATGGCAAACACAGGAAAGCCATATTTAGCGCCATCGCGTTTACTCAGTTTCCCATTTGGGCCCAGTATCAATGGAAGGTGTGCCCATTCAGGCATTTTGTCTTCACCAAATAAATACTTCCATAATAAAATATGAACAGGTGCGCTGGGAAGCCATTCTTCTCCCCGAAATGCATGAGAGATCTCCATTTCAAAATCATCAACAACAACAGCCAGATGATAAGTAGGCATGCCATCTGCTTTCAACAAAACCTTATCATCCACAGTGGAAGTTTCAAAACTAACTTCACCACGAATCATGTCATGAAAACTGATGGTTTCTTCTTCCGGCATTTTAATGCGTATCACATAAGGTGTTTGCGCATTTAATAATGACTGCACTTCATCTGGAGAAAGAGATAATGAGTTTTTCATTTTCATGCGTACGGAATGGTCGTACTGAGGGCTGGGATTTTCTTCCGACCGAAGTTGTACACGCATGGCATCCAGTTCGGCCGGAGTATCGAACGCATAATAAGCAAGACCTTTTTCAACCAGTTGAAGCGCGTATTTTTTATAGCGTTCCTTTCTTTCACTCTGGCGATAGGGTCCAAACTTTCCGGGTTTTAATATGCTTTCATCCGGTTCAATTCCACACCATTTCAATGTTTCAAAAATGTATTCTTCAGCACCTTCAACAAAGCGGTTTTGGTCTGTGTCTTCTATTCTTACTATAAAACTTCCCTTGTGCTTTTTGGCAAAAAGATAATTGTATAAAACGGTACGCACACCACCAAGGTGCAAACCACCTGTTGGACTGGGAGCAAATCTTACCCTTACATTCTTTTCCATGGCTGCAAAAATAAGCTGTTGAAAATGGATGGCTCTCAATAATAAATGTGAAAAAGGCCCGTTGAAAGGTTATTTGCAACCTGGCATGTTATCTTCGTCCTATGCAGAGGTTCTTTATTAAAACTCCATGGATCGCTAAAAAATTTTTCCCGGATTATATATGGAGTATTCCTGCAAATGATAAATCAATTTATTTAAGTTTTGATGATGGTCCGCATCCCCGTATTACGCCCTGGGTGCTGGAACTTTTGAAACAACATAATTCTTTAGCAACGTTTTTTTGCCTGGGCAGTAATGTTGAAATGTATCCTGATGTATATAAAAGAATTATTGATGAAGGGCATGCGGTAGGCAATCATAGCTGGTCGCACTACAATGGATGGTATACGCCTAACGAGGTTTACCTTAATGATGTAGCTAAAGCAGTTCCCCTGATCAATTCAAATTTGTTTCGTCCTCCCTATGGCAGAATAAAAACTGCCCAGGCAAAAGCAATTCCATCGGCCATGAAGCGTGAGGATGCAAAGCTTATTATGTGGGATGTATTGAGCGGAGATTTTGATACTTCCTATTCCAGGTCGAGATGTTTAAAAAATGTAATGAAGAATTATGAGCCGGGATCAATCATTGTTTTTCATGACAGTGAAAAAGCCTTTATGAACCTGGAATATGTATTGCCTAAACTTTTAGTACGCTTGGAAGAAGAAGGTTATAAATGCAGGAAAATCGAAATGTAATGGAATCTAATAATTAGGGCCTAGGTAGAAACCCAGGCCCGTTTTTAATCCGTACCCTATGAAAACTGGTTTAAAGGTATAAACTTTTAAATATAAATATCAAAAT
>JAEZCV010000100.1 GCA_023429985.1 Bacteroidota bacterium
GTTCAACAACTGTTCAACAACCGTTCAACCACCATTCAACCACCGTTCAACCCCCATTCAACCACAACTAACCTCAAATCATCCTATCCAGCACCTTATCCACAATTCCGTATTCAATGGATTTTTCGGCGTCCATCCAGTAATCTCTTTCAAAGTCTTTGCGCACCCTTTCTATGGTTTGGCCGGTGTTTTCGGCCAGAATTCTTGCGCCCATTTCCTTGGTACGCAGAATTTGCTCGGCATGGATCTCCATATCGGCGCTAACGCCCTGGATATGACCGCCTAAAGAAGGCTGGTGTATCATTACCTCTCCATGTGGAAAAATAAACCTGCGGCCTTTTTCACCTGCACTCAGCAAAATACTTCCCATGGATGCTGCCAGTCCCATGCAAATGGTGCTTACAGGCGATTTGATCAGCTTCATCATATCATAGATCACCATCCCGCTGGTTACAGAGCCACCCGGACTGCTGATAAAGAATTTTATTTCTTCGCCAGGTTTGTCAGCTTCCAGCAATAAAAGCTTGGTAACCACATCTTTGGCCGATTTATCATCCACTACACCCCATAGGTGAATGGATCTTGTCTGGAAAAAATATTTTTCCAGGCGCTTGTACAGCATCTGGGTATCTATCTGTGCTCTTTCTTCTTTTTCTTCTTCGTCTGTATCTGGTTCGCCCGGTGTTCCTGGTTCAGGACCAAGGCTTCCCCAACGGTTCATTAACTGGTCTTGTAAACTCATCTCTTTCCTTTTAGAATGATTTATTTTGTTTCGGCTTTTTTCTCTTTGCGTGGATTTACCAGCAATACTTCATCTACCAGGCCATATTCTTTGGCTTCGGGAGCTGTCATCCAGTAATCGCGGTCAAAATCTTTTTCCACCTGTTCCGCATCGCGGTTAGAGTGGTGGCAAACAATTTCGTAGAGTTCTTTTTTAAGTTTGCGGATCTCCTTCACCGTGATCTCGATGTCGGTTGCCTGTCCGCCTATAGCGCCGCTCGGCTGGTGCATCATTACCCTTGCATGCTTTAAAGCTGCTCTTTTGCCATGGGCACCTGCAGCCAGCAAAACACTTCCCATGGAAGCGGCCATGCCAATGCAGATGGTGGCTACGTCCGGGCTCACATACTGCATGGTATCGTAAACCCCGAGACCGGCATAAACCGATCCGCCGGGGGAATTGATGTACATGTTTATATCGCGTGTGCGGTCGGAACTGTCTAGAAATAGAAGCTGGGCGGTAATGATATTGGCTACTTCATCATTTATGGGATAGCCCAGGAATATGATGCGGTCCATCATCAGGCGGCTGTACACATCCATTACCGCTACATTCATGGGTCTTTCTTCAATGATATTAGGAGTGAGGGCGGTTACCATGTATTTGCCGTAACTGTTCAAAGTATTGCTCGACATTCCCCTGTGCTTAACGGCATATTTTTCAAATTCTGAATTAAAGCTCATATCGTCTGTGTTAAGATTTTTGGCAATTTAATGGATTGTTGCAATCAAATACCGTGCTTAGGCAAAAAACGGACAAATTGGCTGGGTTGATTTTTTGTTTCCCGCAGATCATCGCAGATTAAAAGAGTCTGCTGATGTCTCAAACTTTCTCTTTCCCAGATGGCGCAGATAAGATTCTATATAATAGAAAGAGATTTAATAGTTGCCAAAATTAGTTTTCTCTAAACCTCAGACTCCGATCCGCGCCATCTGCGCAGGTGCATATTGCTTACAGGAATAACTTTCTTAATCAGCGATGATCTGCGGGAAATAAAATTTTGCTTCCCGCGGATTTTCGCAGATTGAAACAGCCTGCTGATGTCTCAAACTTTCCCATTCGCAGATGGCGCAGATAAGATTCTATATAATAGAAAGAGATTTAATAGTTGCCAAAATTAGTTTTCTCTGAAACCTCAGACTCCGATCCGCGCCATCTGCGCGGGTGCATATTGCTTACAGGAATAACTTTCTTAATCAGCGATGATCTGCGTGAAATAAAAAAACCTTGCTCTGTTTTGAACAAGGTTTTTTATCGAGATAATTTCATCAAAAATTTAATGATGTTCGTGCTGGTGCTGTTCGCCCATTTTAATGAATTCCTCTTTTGAAACTACGGTTTCAACAGCCTTCACCTTAGATTCAACAAAATCGAAGATCTTCTGGGTCTGCATTTTATTATAGCTGTCCTCCACATATTTCCTGTCCTTCATCATCCTGTCGATATAGTCATTCACCCATTGTTGCTCTTCATCCATGGACTGCATGCCCATATAGCCAAACAATTGCTGTTTGGCAAACTGCCTGATTTCATCCGGCTGCACTTTAATATCGTTTTCCTGTACCAGTTTGTCGGTGATCAGGGTCCATTTTAACTGGTTAAGGAAATTGGGGAATTCTTTTTCTACATCTTCATCGGTTTTGGGTTGATCTTTTTCGCCCTGGGTTTTCAGCCATCTCTTTAAAAATTCTGCCGGAAAATTCACAGAGGTATGGTCAAGCAGAATATGGTAAATAGTATGATGCATCTGGTTACGGCTCTCTGCCTCCCATTGCTTTTCCATTTCAGATTGCAGGCGTTTGCGAAAATCTTCTTCGGTTTTGATCTCTTCATTAGGAAAAAGCTGAGAGAAAAATTCTTCATCCATTTCTCTGGGTTCAACCATTCCCACTTTAGTGATCTGCAGTTTGAAATGTTTTCCCGACGGGGCATCAAGACCTAAATCGTTCAGCACCCATTCTCTTTCACGCGCTTCAAAAGCATCTTCGAGGCTGATCTGAATCGTATCATCTTTTTTCTTCCCCATTAAAGAAGGCCTGATTGCTTCGCTGAAATATTTTACAAGGAGGGAATTATCCTTACGAATGCCGCCATCTATTTCACTTCCTTTTTCATCGGTTTCAATGAAATTTACGTTCAGCACATTTTCATCACTGGTAACAGCATCGGGCTCCGACATATTACCATAACGGTTGCGCAGGCGCTGGATTTCTTCCTCCATCATTTCGGGGGTAATGGCAACCTTATATTTCTTTACTTCCCTTCCGGCTAGCTCTGGGAGTTGAATTTCCGGTTTCATTCCCACTTCAAAAGTGAAAGTATAGTTGTTGGGATTGTTTACATCCAGCTGGTCGAGTTTCATGTCAACCGGAAGCGGCTGGGCAAAAATGTCAAGCTTTTCGGTTTCAATGAACTGGAATACTTCATGATCAACAGTCTTCAGTACTTCATCTATAAATAAGGAGCTGCCATACATTTTTTTTATGAGGCCCGAAGGAACCATGCCTTTACGGAAGCCTGGAATGTTGGCTTTTTTGCTGTAATCCTTTAAGGATTTTTCAAATTTGGGGAGGTAATCCTCTTTATTAATTGTAACGTTCAGGTATTTATGAAGAGGGGCAACCTCCTGCTGTGTAACTGTAGCCATATCATTTATATTGGTCCTTACGGCATCAGCCATAGGGATAGTTTAATATTAAAAAGGAATAAAGCCCTGAAAAATCAGAACCTTATTCCTTTGCTCTGCCCATTCCAGGGACTTTGTGCGGGTGGAGGGACTCGAACCCCCATGCCTCGCGGCGTCAGATCCTAAGTCTGATACGTCTACCAATTTAGCCACACCCGCAACTTATTTGAGTGAAACAGGGCTGCAAAAGTAAGGGATTGGAACAAGAAAAAAACAATAGGTGAAACTTCTTACTGTTTTGGAAAATGAAGATTTCGTTAAAAAAATTTAATGCCGTTTAAAAAAAATCGGTAGGTTTGATCTCTCCAATCGGGAAGCGATTCCCAAATGTTAAGATCCATTTTCCTTTAATAGCCACAAACATCGATTCACTGTTTAATTTGAAGTACTGCGTATGAGGAAAATAACTCTACTCTATTCCGTTTTATTGGTTTCATTGTTTTCATGGTCGCAAAATCCGGCAACCATTTTTGATATTCCTAACCGGAATATTACCTTATCATGTGGCGCAAGTTGTGTTAGCATAACAGCAACAGTTCCACACATTAAGCAAACTACCGACTACATTGTTACGCAAATGCCTTACCTGCCATTTGCCTATACCACACCAACCGGAACAGAAGTTACCGCCATTTATAACGACGATACCTGGAGCCCTGTGATCAATCCGGGATTCCCTTTTTGCTTTTACGGAACTACCTATAACGGGCTGGTGATGGGATCTAATTCCAACATCACTTTTGATGTTTCCAGGGCAGGTACGGGTAGCGGTTATGTTATTACAGCATCTACTCCTATTCCCCAGGCAAACAGCAATACCGTATATGCAATGGCCTCTATTTTTGGGCCTTATCATGATATTAACCCTAACAGTTCGAGTAACCCTGCTCCCACCAATCGTAAAATTGAGTGGAGAGTGGAAGGAACTGCTCCTACAAGAAGGTTTATAGCCAGCTATAACGATGTGGCCTATTTTGGAAGCAGCTGTACCGGTTTTAAAGCTACCCACCAGATGGTATTGTATGAAAATACGGGTATCATTGAAGTGTACATTCAGGACAAGCCTGTATGTACTGCATGGAATTCCGGACTGGCAATTCTTGGTATACAGGATGATACGCGTACCAAAGCAGTTGCTGCTCCCGGAAAAAATGCAACCCAGTGGGGTTCTGTTGGAATGAACGAGGCTTACCGTTTTACTCCTTCGGGAGGTGCAACTATGTTCCAGAGAGCCGAACTCCTGGTAAATGGTAATGTGGTGGCAATTGCCGATACCTCTTCATCCACCAGCAGCCCGGGTCATATTGACCTTGACTTTTCCAGTGTTTGTCCCTCATTTGACAGTACGGCCTATGAACTTCGTGTGGTATACAACAGTTGTAATAACCCCGCCAACGAATTTTATTTTTCAGATACTGTATATGTTAAGAAAGCTACACCGGATGTATCAGTTACACATACCGATGCAACCTGCGGCGGCGGTGGTTCCATAACTGTAACTGCAACGGGAGGTCTTGGAACTTTTCAATACAGCCTGAATGCCGGTACACCACAGGATAATAATGTATTTACCGACCTGGAAGCCGGAACTTATGTAGTAACTGTTTTAAATACTTCCGGTTGTGCTATCAATAATCTGGTAACCATAGGCCTGATTGATGACCTCACCATATCGGTATCACCAACAGATACTTCGTTTTGCGTGGGAGCTTCTTTTACGCCAACCGTAACTTCTAATGCTACCTCCTATTCCTGGTCGCCCGCGGCAGGTGTAAGCGATCCTCTTACCCAGAATCCAACCATTTCGGTATCGGAAAATACAACTTATACGGTTTCTGCATCCCTGGGAACATGTACAGCACAGGCAACAGTGAATGCAACTGTTTTCCCTGGTGTTCAGGCCAATGCAGGCCCCGACCAAACCGTAATTCTTGGTGCAGGCGTGCAGCTGCAAGGCTCCTCAAACCAACCGGGCACTTATTTATGGACACCATCTACGGGGCTTTCAGCCACCAATATTTTAAACCCTGTTGCTTCGCCACAGGTTACCACCACCTACCAGCTGAGAGTTACCACACCGGAAGGCTGTGTTGATTCTTCTTCAATGGTAGTAACGGTGATAGACAGGTGCGATGATCCTATGGCTGCCTTCACACCAAACGGCGACGGTATCAACGATCTTTGGCTGGTAACCAATCCAAATTGCTTGAGAAATGCACAGGTGCAGATATTTAACCGCTATGGTGCCCTGGTTTATGAATCGAACAATTACCAGAACAACTGGGATGGAACCTATAAAGGAAAGCCGGTTGCCGATGGAACTTATTATTACGTAGCCAGCTATACCCTTGTAAACAACACCCGCATTCAGAAAAAAGGAAACATAACTATACTCAGATAAACTTAAACATTGTTATGAAACGGATACAATTAATCGCCATTCTGTTTTTCGCTGCCTATGCAGCCGACGCCCAGCAACTTACTGCCTCCAGCTTTTATGAAATGTATGGAGTGCTGCACAATCCTGCAACTGCGGGAAGTAAAAAGCATGCATCCCTAGGAGGTACCTTCAGAACCCAGTGGTCGGGAATGCCGGGAAGTCCTCAAACCGGACTTGTTTTTGGAAACACTTACCTGAGTAAATCGAAGTTAGGCATCGGTGGTTATGTTTATAACGACAGGGCAGGCGACCTTACATATACGGGATTGCAGGCTGCTATTGCCTATCATATTCCATTGAATGAGAACAGGGCAAGTTTAAGTTTTGGACTGGAAGGACGTTTTCAGCAGTTTTCCTTCGACCAGGCCAAACTGGGCGATGTGCTGGGCAACGACCCTGTAATTGCCGGCGACGACAGCCGGTTGAAAGGTGATGCCGGTTTTGGTGTTGCATTTACTAGTTCTAAATTCCAGGTAGGCGCCTCTGTTAGCCAGTTGATACAATCTAAACTTGAATTGTACGAAGGCCAGGGAAATCCCACCGAAGAAGCTAAATTATACCGTCACTACTACCTGCATAGCCATTATAACTGGGATGTGGATGCTGCAACCCGTATCATTCCTAATATTCTTGCTATCTATCTTCCCAATGCACCAACCGAAGTTCAGGGTGGTATAAGGGTAGAGCATAGCAATACTTTTTTCTATGGACTTACTTACCGTGCACGCCAGGCATGGATGATAAGTGCAGGTGTACGCATCAAAAACAAATTTAACATTGGATATTCCTTTGATATTTATACCACTCCATTAAGTATGTACGATGGTGGTGCCAATGGACATGAGATCATGCTCCGCTATGATTTCATTAAATAAAAACTGAACCAATTGCTTGTCAGCCCCGCACCTGCGGGGCTTTTTTATGCTGATCACCGGCCGATATTAAAAAACTTTTATGGAGTTTGGAACTATATTAGCACCTTGCATATTCGTATGGAAACCGTAGCGCAGATACCGAAATATAACCTGAACGAAGAACAGGAAAAAAAACTCATTTTACGTGAGTACCGTGCCCTCCAGAGAGCATTAAAGGCCAGGCTTAAACCCGGCGATCGTAAAATGCTCCGGAATGCATTCGAAATGGCCGCCGAAGCCCATAAAACCATGAGGCGGAAAAGCGGTGAACCTTATATTCTTCACCCACTTGCTGTAGCGCGCATTTGTGTTGAAGAAATTGGCCTGGGTATACGCTCCACCATCTGCTCTCTTCTTCACGATACCGTTGAAGACACTGATGTTACCATGGAGGATATACAGAAAGAGTTTGGTCCGGAAATAGCAAAAATAGTTGACGGACTTACCAAGATCTCCAATGTAATAGATGTAAATGCCTCGCAGCAGGCAGAAAATTTCAGAAAGATATTACTGACGCTTACCGACGATCCTCGTGTGATTCTGATTAAACTGGCCGACCGCCTGCATAACATGCGCACCATGGACAGCATGAAGCAGGAAAAGCAATTGAAGATCTCTTCCGAAACCGTTTATGTATATGCTCCTCTTGCTCATCGCATGGGATTGTATACTATTAAAACCGAAATGGAAGACCTGGCCATGAAATACCTCGAGGCGGGCACCTATAAAGAGATCGCGAAAAAACTGGCAGAAACAAGGCGGGAACGTACACGCTACATCAACGAATTCATTAAGCCTTTAAGAGATAAGCTGGAAAAAACCGGGCTTGAATTTGAAATTCATGGCCGCCCTAAATCCATACATTCCATCTGGAATAAAATGAAAAAAAAGGGCGTATCCTTTGAAGAGGTTTACGATCTTTTTGCCATCCGCATCATAGTAAATTCTCCTCCCGAAAGAGAAAAAGAAGACTGCTGGAAAGTGTATTCCATGATCACCGATGAATATCTTCCCTCGCCGGAAAGGTTGCGCGACTGGCTGAGTAATCCAAAAAGCAATGGCTATGAAGCTTTGCATACCACGGTTATGGGGCCGCAGGGAAAATGGGTGGAAGTGCAGATACGTACCAAAAGAATGAATGAAATCGCGGAGAAAGGACTTGCTGCCCATTGGAAATACAAGGAAGGTACCAATGATGAAAGCCGGTTTGACCAGTGGTTCAACCAGATTCGTGAAGTGATCACCAACCAGGACGTGGATTCGGTGGATTTCCTGCACGATTTTAAAAGAAGTTTTTTAGCGGAAGAAATTTATATCTATACCCCAAAAGGCGATGTAAAAATGCTGCCTGTGAGTGCCACAGCACTGGATTTTGCATTTTCAGTTCACAGTGCAGTGGGGTCTAAATGTATTGGCGCCAAAGTCAATCACAAACTGGTTCCTATCAGTCATAAATTAAGAAGCGGCGACCAGGTGGAGATCATCACTTCCAACAAACAAAAACCTTCGGAGGACTGGCTGAATTTTGTAGTAACAGCAAAGGCCAGGACCAAGATCAAGGATTCGCTTAAAGAAGCCCGACGCGCTGTTGCCGATGAAGGAAAATATACGGTGCAACGCAAGCTGGAAGGAATGGGTGTTTCTATGAATCCCCAGAACATAGACGAACTGGTAACTTATTATAAGCTTGCTTCTCCACTCGACCTTTTCTACAATGTTGCCATTAAAAATATCGACCTGAAAGAACTTAAAGAGTTCAAGGTTGTGGGCGATAAACTTGAAATGGTTAAGCCGGTAAAATTGATAGAACCCAAGCCAGAATATCATCCGGCGATCAACCGCAAGGATACGGAACTGATCATTTTTGGGGAAAGCAGCGACAGGATCATGTACAACCTGGCCAATTGCTGTAAACCCATTCCGGGCGATGATGTTTTTGGATTTGTTACTACAGGTAAAGGACTTACCATTCATAGGACTACATGTCCGAACGCGGCCAAGCTTATGGCCAATTACGGGCACCGCATAGTAAAGACCAAATGGGCGAAAAATAAAGAGATATCCTTTCTTACCGGTTTACGCATCATTGGAATGGATGATGTGGGTGTGGTGAATAAGATCACTACCATTATCAGCGGCGACCTGAGAATAAATATCTCTGCCATTACCATTGAATCGAAGGAAGGATTGTTTGAAGGAATTATCCGGCTTTTTGTACATGATAAGGAAGAACTGGACGAGCTGGTAGCCAAATTACTTACCATGGATGGCATTCACTCAGTGGAAAGGTTTGAAACGGAAGGGACCGAGAGGATATAAGCGCAATTTTTTAAGGCCATTCTTTTAAAATGGTTTAAATTGAAACCGAAACTTAATGGCTATTGGCGCTTATGAGAAAGATGCTCCGGGCAACTTTATTGTTGCTCCCACTTGTTTTTATTACTCAGGTTATTTTTTCGCAAACACTTACCTGTTTTAGTACCGGAATAAATGGTACCCACTTCGATATTCCCTGTCAGGAAACCTGTACGGAAGTAAATTTGAAAATTCCGGACCTGCGGTCAACTTCTGATTATACGATATTGAATATTCCTTATGCCCCCATGCCTTTTACTTCGGCGGGAGCTACAGAAGTTACGTCTATTTATACCGATGATAAATTCAGTGAATTGTTCAATACTAGTTTTCCCTTCTGTTTTTACGACTCAGCATTTTCCCAATTCGTGGTAGGCTCTAATGGAGTTGTTACTTTTGATGCAACACAGGCTAATTGTAATAATGGATGGAAGCTTGAAGCAGGTACAACTCCTCAACCAATTCCTTTCATGGGAACACAAACCTGCAACAATTCGACAGGACCAAAATATCCGGGATATGCTATTTTTTCGCCATACCATGATATCAACCCTAACAGTACAACCAATTCCCCTAACAGGAAAATTGAATGGCGATTGTATGGACTTGCACCTTGCAGAACACTGGTAGTGAATTTTTTCGAGATTCCTTTGTTTGGAAATTCCAGCCAGTTGAACACTTCCCAGATTGTATTTTATGAAACCACTGGCATTATAGATATTTTTATTAGGGAAAAAAAGCTGGATATCGATGGCTCGCCATGGAACTCTGACCTGGCTATTCTTGGATTGCAAAAGAATGGCACTACAGCACATCCGGTTCCCGGAAAGAACGCAACAGTGTGGGAAGAATATTTAACGGGTTACAGGTTTCAGCCTTCAGGTTCAGTAAAAAGATTTAAGAAAATAGAACTTTTGACCCTTGGAGGTGGGTTGCTGCAAACAAGCACTCAATCTACACCATCTGCAACCCAGGGCATGCTGGACGTTAGTTTTCCAGCCGATCTTTGTCCTCCTCCCGGCCTGACAAAATACCTTGTAAAAACTTATTATTCTACCTGTAGTGAAACATCAGAACTATTATCCTTTACAGATACCATTTCTGTTTTTGCTCCCGATCCGCTTACAGGTTCTGTTACCACAACCGATCCAAGCTGCGAAGGTGCCAGCAATGGAACGGCAACCGTTATTCCTAATCCCGCTGCTGCAGGACCATTTGAATATTCAATGGATAATGGAGCATCATGGCAATCATCCCCAACATTCACAGGACTTGCCGCAGGCACCTATAGTTTCATTTACAGGAATGCTGCACTATGTATTTCTGAAACCATTACGGGTACCATAAATCCCGGCGCTCCATTAACATCAACTGTTGCAGTGGTAAATGCAGATTGTAATGGATCAGAAACCGGAACAGCAACAGTAACGGTTTCCAATAGTGGAACTTTTGAATATTCTCTTGATGGAGGTATAACTTACCAGTCCTCTAATATTTTTACCGGGTTGGGTGCCGGAAGTTATTCAGTGAACTTCCGCGAACCATCCGGTTGCAGTGGTTCCAATACATTTGTTATTACAGAACCTTCTCCCATTTCTGCCACCATCAATACTTTCCCTGTTGTATGTAGCGGCCAGTCAAACGGACAAATTTCTCTGGTTGCAGCAGGTGGAACTTCACCTTATACCTATTCCATTGATGGAACTAATTACCAGGCATCGGGAGAATTTAATGTTGCTGCAGGAACCTATACTGTTTACATCAGGGACAATAATGGATGCATTTATAC
>JAEZCV010000127.1 GCA_023429985.1 Bacteroidota bacterium
TAACCAAAGGGTTTACTACCCTGCCCTTGACGTACTCCGGGGTTTAGCAATATGCTTTGTTGTTTTCTATCACAATTTTGGCAGCTTAAGTTTTTTCCGTTTTGGCTGGATGGGGGTTGACCTATTCTTTGTGCTTTCCGGCTACCTCATCACCGATCTTTTATTAAAATCAAGGGAGAACAAATTCTTTTTCCGCAATTTTTACATACGCAGGATACTCCGCATCTTTCCTTTATATTACCTGGTGCTCCTGTTATTTTTTACACTGGCTCCCATAATATTTTCGCAGCAGGGCCCCGGAACCACATTCAGTTATTATAACGATAACAAAACTTATTTCTGGACCTATTTTCAAAACTGGTTGCTGGTAGAAAAAGGAGCCCCTCCTGTTCCTTTCATGGCGCACTTCTGGTCGCTGGCAGTAGAAGAACAATTCTATATGCTTTGGCCTGTAATTGTGTTCTTTGTAAAACCCAACTCCAGGCTTAAAAAAGTAATTCTTGTATTGATAGGCGTTTCGGTGGTTACCAGAATTGTTACATGGGCACAATTTCCTCATGAAGTGGAAACCTATTATTGCAATACCATTGCACGTATGGACAGCCTTTTAATGGGTAGTTTATTAGCGGTTCACCTGCGCGAAGGAAAATCAATTTCAAAATCGGCGATCAATATTTCCATACTTGCCTTTGTTGCATTGATCACGGCAAGCCTGGTGATTTTTGGAAATGTAAGGCAGGACAATGCGCTGTTCCCAACTATAGGTTATACTGTATCCGCTGCATTTTTTGCAGGCATGCTTTATGTGCTTTTAAAAAACGAAGCGAGATTACTGGGATGGGTAAAACGATTAAGAGCACTTAGTTTCATAGGAAAGATTTCTTATGGAATCTATATTTTTCACATGCCTGTTTATCTTGTTTTAAGCACGCAGCTTCATCAACTGTTTACAGATAAATTTCATCCTGATATCAATGTAGCATTATTTATTTCGGTATTAAGCGTAGTGATAACCTTAATGGTAAGCAGTGTAAGTTTTTACCTGATTGAGAAACCAATTCTGAATCTTAAAAAGCATTTTCCCTAGCAGAAATATTTTCTGTCTATTTTAGCCCTTTATGATCAAGGGAACCGGTAAAAAGGCAGCAGGTTATCTTCACCAACATCCGCTTGCCATTATATTTACTGCATGGATGGCACTTCAGGTGCTGATCTTCATTCAATCGGGCATTGTTACTGATTTCGAGGCAAAGAAATACATTTATGAAGCCGACAACTTATTAAGTGATGGCCGGTACTCCTCGGGCAATTTTTTATTTTACTCAACGCAGATCTTATTAATCACACTGGCAAAGATCACCGGGTCCTATCCATGGCTGCCTGTAATGGTGCAGCTTGCGTTAAATGCTTTTTCTATTTTATTATTCTTCAGGCTTGCACAAAAATTCACGGGAAGCATGGTACGTTCGGTGCTGGTTACGCTGGTTTTCCTTGCCATGTATTATTATCATCTTTATAATACTTATCTTTTTACAGAATCCATTTATTTCAGTCTTGGAATTATTTACAGCTACTTCCTCTTCTGCATGAAAAAACCCGGTTGGCGAAACATGGTTGTATTGTTCCTGATGGTTTCCCTCATTTATTTCACTCGACCAACAGGCGTATTTTTTATTCCTGCGACAATCGTTTTTATCATCCTTAAATTTTACAGGAAAAATGCAGTGGTTTTATTATCAGCCATGGCCCTGGCCGGCATAGTGCTGCTGTATTTTCTTTTGAACTTTGCGCTTGCCTCAGGAGGTGAATTTGACTTCCTTCTTCCCTACCTCGATGAAAGGGTTATTTGCGGCGTACCCACAATTGCCATCCAACACCAGATTACTATTCCGGGTGAAAAGAATTCGGTGGAAGGCTTATGGTATGTCATCACCAATTATCCTGGGCTGTTTTTCAAACTTGCCATGAAAAGGTTTTTGGCATTCTGGGGCATGACAAGATCATTTTATTCAGTTCCACATAATATCTTTATTGCCGTTTATTTTTATACGCTTTACGCATTGATCCTTTATAAAATCAAAAGACTTTTAAAATATTTACCTGCCGAAACAGGTTATTTCCTTACCGTTATTTTTTTCGTTATGGTAACTGTAATGTTATCCTGCGATGAATGGCACAACCGGTTTATCCTGCCCCTGTTGCCTTTCTTTTTGCTGATGGCTGCATCTTTGGTTCCCAAACAAAATTCTCCACATGCTAAGTGAACAATGGATGAACGGCCTTGCCATGGAACAATGGGCACTGAAGTTTAATCATGCAAAACCTTTCAGGTTCCTGGTAATAGATAATGCCCTGGATAATGCCCTGGCAGAAAGTTTATCGGAAAATTTTCCTACGCTCGATACCATGTCGGTAAAATATAAAGGCATTAATGAAATGAAGTCCGAACATTCCAACTTTGCCCTGCTCCATCCTGATTTCTCATTAACACGCGACCTGTTATCTTCCGCTGAAGTAATTTCTAAAATTGAAAAGATCAGTAACATTCATGACCTATTGTGTATTCACGACAGGTATGGTTATGGTTTACACCAGGGCGGCAGAAACAGTTTTTTAGACATTCATGTTGATTATAACCTTCATCCCCTTGAAAAAAAACAGCGGCGGCTGAATTTCATTCTTTTTTTAAATAAAGAATGGAAAGAAGAATGGGGCGGTGCACTTGAATTCTGGAATAAAGATGTAACTATATGCGAACAATCTATCCTGCCAAAATTTAACCGCGCCGTAATTTTTGAATGCAATGAATATTCTTTTCATGGCTATTCTCAGATCAATTGTCCTGCAGATATTACGCGCAAATCTCTATACCATTATTATTTTTCCGAACCATCAAAGAAACTTTTGTTTCACGATACCATTTTCCGGAATACGCCTAAACAAAATTTAAGCAAGAAAATTATCGTAACCTTTAAAGAAGCTGCCAAGAACCTGGTGAAAAGAGTTTTGTTTCACCTCGGACTGAATAAATTCCTTAAATAGGATATTCTTTTAACCCCGTTTTTGCAGACCACTAATGCACTTCATTCCTTTCCCAGCCCGGTAATTTTTCCTGATTGAAAAATCTCCTTTTCATAAACATATTTACCGGCTGTTCAAATAACCTGAAAGCA
The DNA here is from genome assembly GCA_023429985.1 of Bacteroidota bacterium. Classification (GTDB taxonomy): domain Bacteria; phylum Bacteroidota; class Bacteroidia; order Chitinophagales; family Chitinophagaceae; genus Flavisolibacter. The sequence continues at coordinate 3,174 of JAEZCV010000127.1, forward strand.
GCTATTGACAATATCTGCACCAGCAAAAATTGAAAAAAAATATTGCCCTTTGAGAATTTAAGAAGAAACTCCGCAAATATCCCCGCATGCAAAAGATAAAAAGCATAGGATGACCTTCCCATTAACTCAACCGCCGGTGTAGCCAACAAGGCAGAGAAATAAGTTCTCTCCACAAGCAGCCCCCTTAATAAAAGATATATGGAAAATGGAAGTAAAAAATTATTGATCAGAAGTCCATGCAGGGAAAGCGAAGAATAAGGAACATCATTCAGCTTTTGCAGGAAACTCATAATTAATATGCAAATTAAAATCATGGAAGTTCCCGCAATTGTTAATGTAAAACCCCGCGATGGAGCTGCCTTATTTTCAAGCATTTGCCGGGCCAATAAAATTCCCAGGAAAAACTCTGTGCACCTTCCAAAGAAAGTAGTGAACCACATAAAATGCATTCTTTCAAAAAATGGTGCTTTCAGAAATTCAAAAACAACTACCAGTAATATCCCTGTAATAAAAAACACAGGCAACTGGAGCCAGAATATTCTTTTTTCCCTGATTAAAAAAAATATGATGGGAGATAATAAATAGAAAGTTTCCTCCACGGTTAAACTCCAGGCCTGCATAACACCAGTGAGCAAATATTTATCGGAAAAACCTTTTAGAAGTGTAAGGTTTAAAAATATTTCGGTGAAGCTGTGATCTTTGTTTGCCGAAACAAATCTGAAAACATAATATGCAACCGTTAGAATAAAGAACAAAGGATAAATTCTTGCAAACCTTCTGCCTAGAAAGACTTTAAAAACTTTTGCGGACTGCATCTTAACCGGCAGGTATAAATAGGCAATTAAAAATCCGCTTAAAACAAAAAACAGGCTAACCCCGATATAGAGTTCTTTGCATATACTCCAAAGAAAACTCTGCTCCGGAAAAGGATTATAATGAAACAGAAAAACAAGAAAGGCTGCAATAAACCTGTAACCGGTTAATTGGGGAAAATACTTCATCTATAGGTAAATAAAAGGTGGAAGCAACCTTCCACCTTTACAAATTATCGCATCAAATACATTTTGCCATAACCTTTATTAAAATACTTATCTGTATTATCGTCCGTTGACCTGTATTTTTCAAGTCCCTTTCCATTCAGGTTCGTGATCACGCGGTAAAGATAAACGCCATTGGCAAGCTTCTGCCCGTATTGGTCGGTACCATCCCATTTGAATTCTGTAATGTTTCTGCCAATGTGTATAGGGCCCAGTTCTTCTTTAAGAATTTCTCTTACAATTTTTCCGGTTACTGTCATAATCTGTATCCTGATATTCTGTGGAACTTCCGACCCGGTAAGTGTAAATACAAATGCTGTTGATGTAGTAAAAGGATTTGGATAATTCATCATGTTAGAGATCATGGCCTTGTTGATCACCTGGAAATTTACCCTGTACATGTCCGGACCTGCTTTATTCTGGCTCATATCCCTTGCCGTAACCATTAACTCGTATTCGCCATCCTGGTCAAATTCGGGCGTTAATATTACGGAGGCTGAATTGCCTGTACTTATTGACTGGCTGGCGGGAACAAATACCATGTTAACGCCATCGAAATAATAATTGTGTAAACTATTATCAGGGAATCTTACCTGCACCTTCACGGCAGAAGTATCATCAATCAAAAACCATTTTGCTTCATCTTTTAACCTGATCATGATATTAGGCTTGCCTGAAACGATATCACCATTCAAGATCCTTACATTATCGAAGGTTACATCAAGAACAGGATTCACTGTGTCGCCACGCACAAAGAAATTCTGGTAGAAGAAATTATTAAAATGATATTGTTCCGGCTGATCATTATCTGGATTCACTTCTACATAGAAAGTGTTATTGCCAACCAGGCTGCGTGTATCAAACGGGAACCTGATATGAAGCGTATCGTTTGCCGGCAAAGAACGTTGCCTCCAAGCGGGAAGAATATGTTCTACATTATTCCTGTCGGTAATTACAGCTTTTACTTTAATACTATCGGAAAATGCAGCACCGCTGATATTTTTAAATGCAAGCTTAAATAATAAAGGCTCGGCCACTTCCACCGTATCCTTCATTGAAAAATATATGCCCGGAGATATGGCACCTTCCGGAACAGGATCATAAGTTACCCTCCAGTATTTCAGCTGCAATGGCGAATAATGCACTGAATCGGAATTGATCATCCTTAATTTAATAAAAGGATATTGCTGTGCATTGATACCGGAGATGTCAACAAGTTTTTGCGAAAGCCCGATGTTACTAAAGAGCGTATCGGCAGTGCCGTTGGTATTGATGCCTATTACTGCTATGGATGGATGATCACCAGGCGTGCTTTCCACTTCACCATCCCATTTCAATTGATGCCATGCTTTTGCAGGCCCTAATAATGGGGAGGTGATATATCCCACAGTATCCTTTGAAGCACAATCTGCGCCCAGGGTAATTTTTTCGTAAATACTTTGACTGAAGATCCATTTAGGATCAAATTCCTGGGCATTATCTTTCTGGTAGATAAAAATAAAAGCCTCCGGCCTATCAAATGAATCCACATCGGCAAAACCCTGCTGCTTTAAAAGATGGTATAAACTGCGGCCGCTGCCAAAATAGGTAGTATCGTCCTGCCACTGGTTAGCGTATGTATTTGAAGAAACAGCAGTTCCCGAAGTATTTCTAACTACAACAAAATTTCCTTCGGGAATCATTTCCAGGAACTCAACAGCCTTTCTTCTTTTTGCGGAATCCATCAGGTTGTACTGGAAATTATACACCCTTTCCGGACCACATACAGGATCGCTGCCAAATAGAGGAGGTTCACCCACAGCGGCATTCTTCCATGGCTTCATGGATCGCTTATCAAATACATTGAAAATTATATTACCCACCCCGCAAACACTCCTGATAAACGGATCGCCATTTACCGAAATGGAAATATCCACGGCATGACTGGCAGCAGATGGGAATACACCATTTCTTACAAATAAATTAGTGCTTGTTGTTCCAAAATCCCAATACCGGCTGGTTGAATCCAAGGTGATCTTATTCAGTTCCGACTTCAGGTGCTGGTATAAATGCGACTGGTTAAAACCTATTGAACTGTTAGGCAGGTAAACAAAGGATGATTTATTCCAGCTGTATAATCCATTTGATGCATCCGGGCTCACCCTCCAGTAATAAACGGTGCTGTCGGTCATTACCAGGTTAGGATCGAATTCCATGGTTCCACCCATCGAAGAAATGGTGCGAACGATCTTCATGGGAGAATTGAATAATTCGGTTGTATCCAGTTCCATCCTGTAGGTTTTACTTTCTGCAAATGGGTTTGCAGTGGATGCTATCAGCTTAGGATTCTGCTGGTTTACAATTGCATAATTATAAGGGAAAACAGGTCTTGCTTCATCTTCGTAAATCATCAGATCACGGGTAACACTGTTATTGGTTTCGTACAATTCATCAATCTCATTTTCCGGATCAATGGTAACAATTATCTTATTCAGCCCTTTATCATTTATCGGATCAATGGCAATTGTATAATTTACCGAATCGGCACTGCGAATACCGGGAATAGTATCCCTGATGATCACTTCCACAGACTGGTCGGGGAATTCCCTTTTCACTTCAATAACAACCGGCTTATTAATGGCCCTTCCCAAATTCTCGAACCTGGCCTGCAGGTTAAACAACTGGTCGGCAACAGAAATAAATCCCGGTGAAATTCTTACCATGGGTGCTTCCACGGCATAATCGGGCTTGGGATGTGGATTTAAAACAAGTGCAGGGTCACCATGAAACTGGGTTTCTTCGGTATTGGACCGTGCGTAAAAATCTTCCTGCGTGGTCATGGCAAAAACATCCTCCGCGGTCTTCATCATTAACTCACCAATGCTTTTTCCATAGCTGGTATTTGCCAGTCGCTTATAGAATCTGGTATTCCAGATATCGAGGTAATGCACAATACCAAAGTGAGTGCTGGCAATAAATCCAATGGTTCCCCTGTTCGGCGCCAGTACATATTTTTCAGATATGGTTTCTTTACTTACAAACCGTAAAGTGTTGTAATTAAAAAAGCTTCCTGCATTACATCCAAGTGCTATGAACAATGGATATTTTCCCTGGTTATTATAATTCTCCGGATCATCCAGGTTGAATTCAAGAGTTGATGCAGATGAGTGACCGAAATAAGTCATGAGGCTTATGCCTTCATTAAACAAATTGGTGAGGTGCTGGTTTGTTAACTGCTGTAAGGCATCGGACGAACTTTTAGAGAAAGTGGTAACCCTGGCACCAAACAAAGTATCTATAATGATCTTTCTGAAATTATCCATGGCCTGGTCAAGAATGCTGGACAAAACACCTTCACTGGCGCCCACAATATGCACGGCGTTTTTCATCCATCCCTTATCATCAATCAATGGCGATGACATGGTTTGTGCCAGTTCAAATTCCTTCACCTTCTCCAGGTATAACTTCACTTCTTCGGGGGTAATGGCCGACAGCCTTCCTATGGGGGTAAGCGGTTGGGAACTTCCGGGTTCTGCCGACAATAATACATCGGAGGCGGGCCATCCAAATGTTGGAACCAGGTTTAATTTGGCAAGATTCTCTTTTGCCGCCTGCGCACCGGCTTCCTGTGCCCTGTTGTTCACATAATGAACACCTTTTCCAATGATGAAAACAAATTTGGGAGAAACAGAAAACTCATTCCTTGCATACCTGATAAAATTCCTGATGGCACCGGGCCATTTTTTAATTCCAAATCCAAACTGGTCTTCCAGTTCATGGTCGAGAAAGATCTTTGCATTATAACTACCGCCTGTTGCAGAACTTCGATATGCGCGGTACTCCTCAATTGGATCGGTGCCGCCAGCTCCGTTTTGCAAAAGAGCATTAGAAATAATCAGGTAATCGCCATGGTAGGCCGGCGATGTAAGGTCAACAAAATTGCGTTGTGTTAATGAACTTACCGTGCTAATATTGGCGGTTGCCATACTAACTAACACAAACTGTCGTGCAGTTGTGGAAGGAGGCAAAACAAATTTCAGTAAAGGTGCGGCAGACTTATCTGCTACATACCTCCTGTGCGTGGTAAGATCGTATAATACAGGTGTTGAGGTTCCAAAATTGAAATTGGCAATCTCCAGGTAATTTCCACTAGCTGAAGCAGGAAGCGAAAATTCGAAATTGGTGGTATTGCCAAAGTTAAAAACCCTTGGATAAGTGATTTCGTATTTATGAACCACCATCCTGTCGGAAGAAGGGCAACTGGTACAATTTGTTATGTTGGAAACAGAAACATTTGCTGCATTGGTACCAATTACGCTCAAAGGAAAGGTTGTGCTGTCCAATGTATAATTAAAAAAATCAACCGACTTCCCTATTATCGAATCTCCGTTTATGGTTACCTTATACCTACGCTGGTTCAATGCATTTCCGGAGGTGGCAATTTTAAATTTAGCATCGGGACCGGAAGGGTAAACAAAGAGGTTGGGGAAATTGATTGTATTAGCACCAATAACCGGAGGAAGGCCCACCGGAAATGTTGATATTATGTCGGTTGAAGCATAACCTTCGCCCCTGTCGTAAGATGAGGAATATAAATTCTCTCCCACATTCACCGCATAACCGTAGTTGATCCTGTTCTTAAAATACTGTCCCAACGTATGCATGAAATAAGGTTCTGCAGGCAATACATTTCCAATGGTATTATTCGGCGCTGTTAATAAGCGTAGGTTTTCTCCAATTACAGGATTCACCGTTAAAAAATAAGAAGCTGTGTCGGTAGATAAACTCCATTTATCATTCAGGTGGTAAGCTGCCTGCCGGTATAATTCACGATCGGGTTTACCATCATTCATCCTTCCCCAGAACTCGATATAATCGGTTGAGGAAAAAACACCTGTAACAATTGTTGTATAAATGGGAACCTGCACTCCGTTTCTCCATAACTGGAATTGCTCCGCAGGAACATTATCCAGTCCTGCAGTTGCCAGCAGTGTTTGCGGTATACGGTACAAACCGTCCTTACCCAGTTTGAATTTATAATAGGTCTTATTATAATCAATCCATTCGTTATTGTAAACCTGTGCTTCTGCTACAAAACTGCAGGTTAACAATATGGCAAACAGAATCTTTTTCATCAGTAGTAGTTTTCGGTAGGATAATTATTTCTTTTTCTTTTTATCATTCACCAAATCGAGCTGCAAGGAAAAAACATGGGTGAACAAAGGATTGGATTGATTGGCCAAATTGGAAAACGCATAATCTATCTTCACATTCTGTATTCTGAATCCAGCACCTGCACTGGGCTGGTAGATCCACACCTTTCTTTGATTTAAAGTATCTCCATCAGCAAGCGCTTTCTGAAAATTGTTGATGCCTGCTCTCACGTAAAACACTTCGTTATAATTGAATTCAAGTCCCAGCTTTGGATCTATACTTATAGGATCAGCACTGATCACGGTGTTTCTCTGCCCGTCGAATGTGAGGTCGAAGTTGGCTTCGGCAAGCATAGTTGTTTTCTTTCCTAATGTAAAATCGCGTGCCACGCCAAGAACAAGTCGTGGTGCGGTTAACTCGGTTGACTTAACAGGAATTTCATTATTGGTGAGATATAAAACTTCTTTTTCTTTTTCGGTGAAGTTGAATGACCATGCATTGAAGGTAGTGGTGATGTCGCGACCGGAAATTCCAAAATGCCATTTCTTAGCATGTATCTGCAAGCCGGCATCCAAACCAAAGCCCCAGGCCTTGGCAAACTTTCCAACGTTACGGTGAATCACTTTTGCATTTACGCCAAAACTCATGTTGCGGTTGGCTGTCTCTTTCATTTTCTGCGCGAAAGAAAAAATAAATGCATAGTCGGCCGATGAAAATGCCTGTATGTTATTGTAGTTGATGGAACCATCCGGTTCAACCAAAAAAAGTGTGTTCATGATATCGTCAACAGCAAACCTCATGGCCGAAATGCCAATGGTTCGCCTGTTGCCGGAAACAGGTAAGGCTAAACTGGCATAATCGTATTTGCCAATGCCTGCAAAATATTCGGCATGCATTAAATTGAGGTTAGGCTTATCCTGAACACCTACCAGGCCCGCTGGATTCCAGTAACCCGCTGTACCGTCTTTTACCGATGCTACCTGCGCGCTGCCCATAGCAAGCCCGCGTGCACCTGCCCCTATGTTTAAAAACTCGTTGGAATATTTTCGGAATTGCGCGTTAGCTGTGGTTGATATGAATAGCACCAGGGCAATTGCCAGGAAGTTGATTTTCATGCAGACGATTTTCTATAAGCAATGGATTTCTAAGGTATTATTCAAAGGTATAACGAGCCTACAAATATAGCCAGGAAATCCACAAATTCATAATTTTCCTCATGAATTGAACGCTTAAAAACGCCATCTCAAAGAAGAAATTGCCCTGTGCTGCCTACATTTGCCGGATGAACCTAATTAAGGAACTGGAATGGAGAGGATTGCTCCAGGATATGGTGCCCGGAACAGAAGAACAACTGCTAAAAGAAATGACCACGGGCTATATCGGTTTCGACCCCACGGCCGACTCCCTGCATATTGGTAGCCTGCTACCTATTATCCTTCTTTTACATATGCAAAAGGCTGGACATAAGCCAATTGCCTTAATAGGCGGCGCTACGGGCATGATTGGTGACCCCAGTTTTAAGAGCCAGGAAAGGGTGATGCTGAGCGAAGAGCAACTGGAATTTAACCTGGCAGGCATTCAAAAGCAA
>JAEZCV010000185.1 GCA_023429985.1 Bacteroidota bacterium
AGATCACCCGAAGCATATAGCCTTTGTTTTAATTGTTTGATGGTACTGTTGGAATGACCTTTCCTGTAGATCTTTTTTGCCGGAATTTTAATGGTGCCCCATCCTCCTTTATTTTTAATTGTTTCAAGTCGGGAGATTTCTTTTTGCATCAGGGAAAATTGCGGACTTAACGATCCCGGATCAGATGCATTATGTGTTGAACTGTGAACCTTATTATAAACAATACCTTCCTGTTGAGTAGTCGCGTTTGAAATTTGAAAGCACATGGAAAGTATTGTAATGAAGAGTATGTTTTTCATAAAATACGATTTTCATTTTCACTATAACCGCTTGAATACCAGTTAAATCACACTATTATGAAAACAGCTAATGTGCCAAAAGATCCGGTTCCCTCAGCATGAAGAATAAGTTCCACAGAAATAGATCTAATTATTGGCGTTTGTTAATGGAACTTCAAAATAATACTGAGTTCCTTTTCCTATTTGGGAAGTAATGTTGAATTTTCCGCCCATAACTTCAATGCGGCTTTTCAAATTTCGAAGGCCAAGTCCACGGTTTTCTTCCAATATCTTTTCATAATCGAAGCCTTTTCCATTGTCTTCGCAGATCACGCAAAGTTTGTTTGATTTTTGATACAGTTTGATGAGGATAACAGAAGCTTCTGAATGCTTCAACGCGTTCTGACAAATTTCCTGTATGGCGCGGTAAAGGTTGATAGATTTTTCCTCATCAATCTCAGAGGTAAAATCATTTTCATAAATTATTTTGATGGCACCCTGGCGGTTCAAACCTTCGGTAAATTCGGTGAGCGCAGTATTCATACCTTTTTTAACCAGGGAACGGGGCACAAGGTTGCGGGCAATTCCCCGGATCCTTTCTATCACTTCATCTATCTGCCTGCTCGAAATTTCCAGTTGCTCCTGGTCTTCTTCGTCCGACACTTCAAGGCTGTTCACACGAAACTTTATTTGAGATAGAAGAGGGCCCAGTTCATCATGCAGGTCGGCTGCCATGCGCGACCGGTCTTTTTCAAGTGTTGCAATTTCCTGTAAGATGTTGCGGCGATTGATCATCAGGGCATGACGCTGGTGCTTTACCAGGGAAATGGCAAAGTAAATGATGATGATGGTGATCACCACTGCAGCAATTAAGATGGCTGTAAATACTTTGGCCTGCTGATCGTCCATAAACAATGCAATATTGCGGAAAACATTTTAACCGGCAAGTTTCATTCTGAGGTAATTGATTTATGCACTTATAATTTTCTTCGAATTGATAAATTCCCTGTTCAAAATAAATGTTTGTCTTTTTGGAACAATCAAGATCGCAATTCCCAGCAAAATATAATACAACGCATGGGTGGCATTTACAATGAAGGAAAGTGGAAATCTGTATACAGAGCCTATTTCAAGGTTGAAGATCCAAAAAGCAGACGTAGTGCAGTTCAGAATAAAGTAAATCAGGAAGCCAAGACAGGTATAAAACCGGGCATCTTTAAGGAGAGAAATTTCCGGATTCGAGATCATACTATTTAATAAATGAACAGTGAGAAATACAAGAATAAAATGTCGAAATATTTCAAAATGAGAATAAAAAGTATTGATCAGACCAAAACCTAAAAAATAAATTATCCAAAAAAATATATACACACCCAAAACCCAATTAAACAATTTAATTCTATTCTTAAATAGTTTCCATTCTTTAAAAATCATCAGTATGATGATTCCTTCCCCTAAGGCATGAATATTAAATCCAATAGAATTATCTCTAATTGTAAATGCCAGAATATTTTTTAAAATATAAGTGATGGTAGTAAACCAGGTAAGGTAAACTAATGGGTAATAGGCTTTTTTCATCTCCCGGAATCTTGCTATTCCAATAATTGCCGGGAGAATGATAAAGCCGTTTAAAATCATTCCAATATAATATGGGTGCATCAGGGATTAATAGGAGAGTTGGGAGGGCAAATATCGGGGCACCGTTCATCCGAGATCAAAATGAGGTTATCTTCTCCATCTTCCGGAACTATATCAACTCCGTCATCATTAACGCCCACTATAATTGATCTTACCTGGTTATTTTCATCCATTCCACTATAAACACGGAATTGCTGGCAGCCGGTTACCTCAAATATATGCTCGAGTTCCGATTTACTAAAGGTTTCGCAGTTAGGTAAGGTTGATTGGGGATAACCGGGTGACAATAATCCAGGTTTTAATTCTTTAAAAAGTGAAATCATTTGCCTCGCTTGTGTAATTGATATGTAACTCATGGTGGTTTTATTTGCAATATTGATGATTATGTTGATATATGCAACAGTAGTTATACGGATGGTAGTGAATAAAGCGTTGAATTCGGGTCAATTTCAATTCTGAAGGGCTCCATCTCCATTTTCATTTAGCTGTTTTTATTGAATAGGTTTATTTGCCCTTCACATAATTTTACCATTTACTGCCTGCTTTTTATTAGTAAATTCCATTCTTGAACCGGTGGATCATCATAGCAATTCTATTCTTTATTTTTCATTCTTCTCTTGCTGCACAGGACTTGTCGGGCTACTGGAAGGGTTCTTTAACCATGAGTGGCGGTTGCTTTCCTGAAAACCATATTGAAATACAGGTGAAGATCAGCGGTACAGAGGTCTGGGGCGATTCCTATCATTATCTCGACATCAATAATTATGTAAAAAAAGATTTTCGTGGCAGTTATGACCCTGCAACCAAAAAGATCATCATACAGGAAGGTGAGGTTACCACTTTTAAAATTCGTCCCGAATGCCAGGTTTGTATTAAAAGATATGAACTGGTTTATAGTGATGCCGGGGAACAGGAATTTCTTACAGGTGGCTGGACAGGTCATATTATGAATTCCAGAACGCGTTGCCAGGATGGGTCAATTGTGCTCACCCGTATTAAAGAATCCGCGTTTGAAGAAATTCCGGAAATAGCAGTTGATACCGGCCAGATCCGGTTAGATTTTTATGATAATGCCCAGGTAGATGGCGATTCCATTTCTGTGCGGGTCAATGGCAAAACCATTCTCACCCATCAAAAGTTGAATACAAAACCTACCACTACTTATGTACACATCAACCCCGACAACCTTTTCCAGGAAGTTGAAATGATGGCTGAAAATCTTGGTTCCATACCTCCTAATACTGCCATTTTAATTGTAACGGCAGGGAATGACCGATACCAGTTATATCTTTCCTCTACAGAAGAAAAATCGGCCCGTGTGCGATTTGTTTATCATCCCGAAAGAAGAGGTCCAATGAATAAAAAATAACTGCTGGCAGGATTTTTTTAGTGATTGGTTATGCGCAGTCGTGTTCATATTAAATCACATCCACTGCATCCTATTCTGGTTCCTTTTCCCATTGCATTTTTATCGGGAAGCTTTTTGTTTGACCTTGCCGGTTTTGTTTCCGGAAAGGAAGACCTGCATCTTACATCATATTATATTCAGGCTGCAGGAATTTTATTTGCTGTTCTCGCCGCAGTTCCCGGGGTTGTTGACCTGCTGAAAACGGTACCTCCTGACAGCTCAGCCAAAAAACGAGGAGTGAAGCATGGAATATTGAATTCAACTATGCTGGTGCTTTTTATCATTGCCTGGTTGTACAGGCAGGGTGAAGAGCATAATTTGATAGTTCTACTTCTAATTGAATTTGTGGCCAGTATTTTAATGGGCATAGCCGGCTGGATGGGAGGAACGCTGGTGTATAGGAATCAGATTGGAGTGGACCCCAGGTATGCGCATGCTACTAAATGGCGGGAGATCTATATTAAAGATGAAAATGAAGAAAAACAGGAACTGGTTCGAACAGATGAACTGAAAGAAAACCAGATGATACTGGTTCATAAGGGCAAAAAAAGAATTGTGCTGGCGCGAACAGAACATGATTTTGTTGCTTTTGACGACCGCTGCCCTCACAAAGGAGCATCGCTTGCAGGTGGTTCCATGATGTGCGGAAAGGTTCAATGTCCCTGGCATGGCTCGCAGTTTGATGTTCTTAACGGGGCTGTTACTGCCGGCCCTTCCAAATCAGGTATCGCTGTTTATCCGTTGGAAATCAATGATGGAAAGGTCTATCTTCTGCCTTAATTCGTATAATTACCTGTAAATTTTCTAGTAAACTTCCCAGGCAGGGCGTCATATTTCAGTAAATTCATCACATTCAAAATAGCGCAAAACCAACCTTGTTTGCCCAGTTCGCCTGGGCTATGTTTGTACCGAAGTTGTTTGATGATCCAATATCAATTAAAAGCCAACCAATCCTAACAAAAACCGAATTAAAACCAATATCAGGCAACTTCATTTTTTTAAAACCCATATACCTGTCGAAGAACTAATTCCTATAAAAACCAAAACCAATTCCTTAGAGAACCAATCCAGATCCAGAAAAACCAGAAATCCAGATCCAGAAAACCAGAATCCAATCCATTGAAAGCCCAGGCGTCCAATAATGATTAACCACCATTAGTACTCACAATCCGCCTGAAAATATTCTCCCCGCTACATGCGGGGAGATTTTATTTATAATCCTTTAAAAAAATTCTTTGTTGATATTTCCAGAAGGGTTAATGGAATCAGCAGGTGTTCGGGGCGGGTACTTATTTCTCCATTTAAGGCCATAAGCGATTTTTCTGCCAGGTAGGTTTCCAGCATCATCTCAATATCATTTTCATCTTCAGGAATTAAATTAACAGGCTTGATTATTTCGAAATAAGCTGCCGTGAAAAATCCGCTCATATAATGAGCCCACACCGGTGCATAGGGCAGAAGGTCCCTGATTTCTTCCTGCGGAACCTGTGTGGTTGACAGCATTGATTCGTACGCTACATAGTAAAATGAGCGTATCATGGAAGCTACATCACGAAGTGGAGAACGTTTTAATTTTCTTTCGCTGAAATTCCGGTAGGGGTCTCCTCCAAAATCATGAATGGCTATGTCCTTACCCGTTAGTAATACCTGGTCGAGATGAAGATTTCCGTGGATCCTTATTTTGTAGGCTTCCAGTTTTTTTGCATAGATCCTTTTCAATGCCTGCAAAATATTTTCTTTGTTTTCGCTCCAGTACTGAAGTTTTTCTTTTTGCTGCACAGGTATCCTTTCCATATTCTTCTCCACCTTTTGAAAAGTTTCCCGCACCAGCGATTGCATGGATGAAAATAATGATCGCTGGTAATGCAATGAAAACTCCTCCGGTAAAAAATCGGTGGTAATTCCCGACCTGTCGGCAAGTGAAACATGCATTTCAGCAATTCTTTTTCCCAGCATTCTTGCCTGGTCCGAAGCAGGACCACCAAGTAAAACCTGGAGATCCGGATCCAGTTCATCAAATAAAGCCGGGCGAATAAAACTTCCTTTCAACTCCGGCACTTCTTCCTGTTTGTCCCTGGCAAGAATTCTTTCAATATAATTATGCATTCTTTCCATCATAAAGATTTTTCCATCTCCATGATTTTCCACCATTACCTGCATCATACCCAATGAATGTTCGTCCTTGTCCATCATCCATGTTATGCTTCCCAGGTAGGCCGGAACGTTGCTGAAATTGGTTTCTTCTGTAAGAAATTTTGTCATTTGAACATCGGGGTTCACACCTGAATCCAGTTTGCGGAACATTTTTAAAAAAAAGTTGTTGTCGTAAGTGATGGAGGTGTTCTTAAAATCAGTTGCATGCACTTTCGACCGCAATTCTCCTTTATTGGCAATGTGTTCTTTTAAAGCATCGTTCGCTACAAAATGTATAATGGAATGCTGGAGGTTTACAATTGAATTTTTCGCCATGTTGGTAAATAACCAATGTTGCAACTCGGGGGTATAAAAGGCATCAGTTAACATGCCTTCTTCTTTCCCTGTTACAATATGCGCAAGAAAAGAATGAGGACATGTTTCTCTTAGTATTTTCTCCAGCGGTTCTTTTGCATAAGTTATGGGCAGGTGATAGAATTCGGGTAATCCACTTTCAAAATTTACTTCAATCAGCAACAAATACACATTGCTCGATGGCAGAACAAGCGTTTCATGTGTTGCAATGGAAATAGAAAAGATCTTTTTCTTTTTTCCTGCAAACCATTCCGACCTCATAATATAAGCAGGAAGGATTTCAATTTCCATCCTGTATTTATTGTGATCATTAATGATGTCGCTAAAACTATGCAAGTTTAACTCCGGTAATTTATCGGGATGCACTACCTCATGTTCTGCTTTCTTCATTTCAAACCAGTGAAAAGAGTGGGGTCCAAGCGTGAAAAAATAAGGCGTTTCTTTAACCGAAGGAAACTGGTTTTTGCTGAAAACTTCAACAGGAACGTATCCCTGGTAAGCATGCAGGTCAACTTCAGCAGGCTGTGAATACTTAGAAAGATTTACAAGCACCAGAATTTCTTCATCAAGATAACTTCTTGTAAATGCCAGTATCTTGGGATTATCTACATTAATGAATTTCATTTCTCCTCTTCCAAATGCCTTATATTTTTTGCGCATATTGATGATGCGTTTCATATACCAAAACAGGGAAGAAGTATTCCTGCGCTGCAGTTCAACATTTACGGCCTCGTAACTGTACTCGGGATCAATAATTACCGGCAGGTACAAACTTTGAGGATTGGCTGAAGAAAATCCGGCATTTCTGTCGGGCGACCATTGCATGGGCGTTCTTACGCCGTCGCGGTCGCCGAGATAAAAATTATCGCCCATTCCAATTTCATCTCCATAATATATCACTGGTGTACCGCGCATAGAGAACAGGAGACTGTTCATGAGCTCTATTTTTCTCCTGTCGTTATCCATCAAAGGAGCAAGCCGGTGCCGGATGCCCAGGTTGATCTTTGCTTTGGGATCTTTTGCATATACACGGTACATATAATCCCTTTCTTCATCGGTAACCATTTCCAGCGTAAGTTCATCGTGATTGCGCAGGAACATGGCCCACTGGCAGGTTTCCGGAATTTCCGGCGTCTGGTCAAAGATATCGGTGATGGGATACCTGTCCTCGCGTTGCAAAGCCATAAACATGCGCGGCATTACGGGAAAATGATAGTTCATGTGGCACTCATCGCCATTGCCAAAATAAGATGCCGAATCTTCCGGCCACATATTGGCTTCTGCAAGAAATACGGTTCCCGGAAATTTTTCATCAATATGCTTCCTCAGTTTTTTAAGAAAGGCATGCGTTTCAGGTAAGTTCTCTCCATTCGTACCTTCTCTTTCATACAAATAAGGAACGGCGTCCAGCCTGAATCCGTCCACGCCCATGGCGCACCAATAATCCAGTATTTTAAAGATCTCCTGCTGAACCAGGGGATTATCATAATTCAAATCGGGCTGGTGATGAAAAAAGCGGTGCCAGTAGTATTGCTGGGCAATTGGGTCCCAGGTCCAGTTGGAGGCTTCAAAGTCCTGGAAGATGATCCTTACATCCTCATATTTATTGGGATCATCTGTCCACACGTAAAAATCTCTTTCTGCAGATCCTTTTGGTGCCCGTCTTGCTTTTTGAAACCATGGATGCTGGTCGGATGTGTGGTTGATAACGAGTTCGGTAATAACTTTTAAATTTCTTTTATGTGCTTCTTCAAGAAAAATTTTAAAATCCTCGATATTACCATAAGCGGGATTTACATGGTAGTAATCAGCAATATCATACCCATCATCTTTTTGAGGAGAGGGATAAAAAGGAAGCAGCCAGATGGCCGTTACACCCAGTTCCTGAATATAATCCAGCCGTTGAAGTAAACCTTTAAAATCGCCCATTCCATCGCCATTGCTGTCGCTGAAGGCTTTGATGTGCAGTTCGTAAATGATTGCATCCTTGTACCAGTGAATTCTGTCATCCAGTTCCGTCATAATTCCTTTCTGTTTTATTTAGTAATGATTCGCATAATTAATGTGCCAGCTAAAGTTTCAATTTAAGGATATTAACGAATTATTCAATTTTGATTTGCTTTGGAAATAAAGAATGTATTCATGTCAAAAAAAAATATCTGTAAAAAGCTATTATGAACATTGGATTCTACAGGTGGTCTAATTATCTTGCCGGGGATGACGGTGAATGAATACAATTTGATGAACCAGGTTAAGCAGGCTGATGTGTTGCTTGAATACGGTGTAATGGTAGCGGAAAGAACTTATAAAGACTTCAAGATCATATTATACCAGGTAAAGAATTTTTACGTAGAGGTTTATTTTCATAAAACATACGATATGATCCAGGGTTTCAGGGCCTTTGAAAACCTCCGTTATCTCGATCCATTCCTGGAAGAGATCGATATAAGAGAACTTACCTACGGTTGATCCACCGTTTTCCTGATAAAGATCATCCCTGATTTAATAAGACCTTACCGAATTTTTGACTACGGAGTGGCATCATTTCCTATATTTAACGCCATATTTATCCTCCATGCAGAAAAACGATTTTATCTACTCCGACAGTTCGGAGCCCCACAGGCTTAGAACAAGGCAGATACTGAAGCAGCATCCCGATGTTAGAAAACTTATCGGTAAAAATCCAAGAACGTTTTTGTTTATCGTTTTCCTGGTGGTTTTCCAGGTTGCCGGTGCATGGTTCCTGGCCGATAAACCATGGTGGGCAATCTTTGTTGCCGCTTATTTTGTAGGTGCTTTTGTAGATCATGCACTTTTTGTAATGATTCACGAATGTGCTCACAAGCTGATATTTAAAAATCCTACAGCCAACAGGTATGCGGGCATTTTTGCCAACATTCCCCAGGTATTTCCAAGTTCTGTTTCTTTTGAACGTTATCATATCAAACACCATAGTTTCCAGGGCGTACATGAACTGGATGCCGATCTTCCTAACCGCTGGGAAGCAAAACTTATCAATAACTATTTTGTGGGAAAAGTGATCTGGTTCCTGTTTTACCCGCTTTTCCAGGCCTTTCGTGTAGCCCGCTTAAAAGAGATCAAACCTTTTGATGGATGGATTGCATTGAACTGGGGCGTTCAGATTGCTTTTGTAGCGGCTGTATGGTATTTCCTCGGTCCAAAGGCCGTGGTATTTTTAACCGCCAGCTTTTTCTTTTCTGTTGGATTACACCCCCTGGGTGGCCGCTGGATTCAGGAACATTATCTTACCAAGGGCATACAGGAAACCTACAGTTATTATGGTCCTTTAAATGCGGTGGCATTCAATGTAGGTTATCATAACGAACACCATGATTTTCCTTCTGTTCCATGGAATAAATTGCCGGAGATCAAGAGTACTGCAAGCGGCTATTACGATTCCCTGGCCTCTCATAATTCCTGGACAAAACTCTGGCTCCGCTTTATTTTCGATCGTGAACTTTCTTTATGGAGCAGGATCGTTAGAAAGAACCGCGGTAAGGTGGCCCTGGTGGATGAATCAAAACCCGATGTGGAAATGATTGCCAAAGAACAATCCGGGGTGATTGCCAATTAATTTTTCTCCGGGGTGGTGAGAGCGGTTCAGTTTGCGGTAAGTTCCGGTTTATTTGCAAAGGAGGCTGTTGAAAAAAGCCCCCTCAGGAGCTTTTAATGAATAGTTTAGTTAAGCAGCTTCGCCACTTGTTGAATTGCGGTTGCGCGCACCCCTTGAATTTTGTCCGCCCTTGCGACCCGCCTCCCGGGCCTCATCTGCCGACCAGCGGTGAGCAACGCCCTGCCTGTGTGCTGCCCTTCCACCTTCACTTGCTATCTGTCTTTGTTTTTCGGGGTCCATTGCTGCAAACCCTCTACGGGATTTTGCACGGGGATTCTGTTCATCTTCGCGAGGTAAGTTCATATCCATGATCAAAAGTTTAAAATGAAAAAATCAGGGTAGGGAGCAGGGTAATTATAAAAAACTTGTGCCTGAATAATTCCTGTGTTCTTTTTATTAAATTCTTAAAAACTGGGGCGTTTCTTCACTATATATAACCTGTTTGAGGAAGTTAGATTTATAGGTGCAACCTTTTAATTATTAAAAATGTCATTGCTGCGGCCCGTTTTTGATCCGCCTTATTATTTCAGCTTTGTAAAAGAAATTAAAAAGCTGCCTGTTATAGCAGCTGTTTATGTTGGCTCGATTGCTCTTATTTAAGTAGCCTGTTTAATGTTATACGCTTTCACTTAATTTCAATTCATTTTCTTCCATTATTAGCGGTGATCTGCTTAGCATTTCCAGCAAACTTACAGTCATTTGAGGCGTGTACAGGTTATACTGTGCATAAGAAGCTTCATAACCTATTTTAATCGTAAATGCTTCTGGATAAGATGCCAGCGTTTTAAACATGTCTTCATCGGTATAATCATCCCCACATGCAAGTATAAAATCGTATTGGTTTTGATTCAGTATCTGTTTAACCGCAAATCCTTTGTCAATTCCTTTAATACGCACTTCAATAACTTTATTTCCTTTGAATACCTGGGTATTAAAATGCTGGCTCAAGTCGTTGAGTTCGGAAAATAATTCTGCAGACCTTAGCTTAGCTTGTTCAGGGTCGGCGTTTCTAAAATGCCAGGCAATGGAATAATCCTTAACCTCGATAAAAGTATTGGCACACCGCAGCACATATTTATCCATCACTTTTTGCATGGATTCCTTCCAGTTTTCATCATTAATAAAAACGATAGGTGTTTTCCAGCTTCCCTTCTTTTCCTTAACTTTTGCACCATGTTCGGCAACAATATTTATTTCAATTTCACCCAGCCAGTTTTCCAGCGAAACACTGTCACGCCCGCTAATGATATAGATCTCATTTTGTTTGTCTTTTGAAAGTTTTTTCAGAAGGTTGATCACAAATTTATCGGGCGAGGCCTGGTGGGGTACGGGAGAAAAAGGAACCAGGGTGCCATCATAGTCAAGCAATAATAAACGCTTTTCATTTTTTCGGTATCGCGATATCAATGACTGAATGGCATCGGGGTTGAGGAATTTAAATTCAAACTCTTTTTGTTTTTCCTTTATCCTCATTAACTCGGTCATAAAATCTTCGGCCCATGCCACAATATCGTATTGCTGTATGCGCCGTTGCATATTCACCAGTTTCTTTTTCTGTTGCTCCACCGGCATGCTTAAGCCAAGATTAATGGTGTCGGCAGTGCCTTCAATATCATTCGGGTTTATGGTTAAAGCATCTGTAAGTTCACGGGCGGCACCTGCCATTTCGGAAAGTATCAAAACTCCTGAATCATCCTGCCGGCTGCTCACAAACTCTTTTGCTACCAGGTTCATACCATCTCTTAATGGAGTAATTAACGCAAGATCGCAGGTTGTATATAAGGAAATCAGGTCATTAAATTCAAGATGTGTGTATTGGT
>JAEZCV010000191.1 GCA_023429985.1 Bacteroidota bacterium
GCTCTCACACCAGTTACTGATCGCAGGCTTGGTGGGCCGTTACCCCGCCAACTACCTAATCAGGCGCACGCCCATCCAAAACCGCCGGAGCTATAATAATAAAGTGATGCCACTTCATTATGTTACGATGTATTAATCCTCCTTTCGGAGGGCTATTCATCAGTTATGGGTAGGTTGCGTACGTGTTCCGCACCCGTTTGCCGGTCGCCATCAACTGTATTGCTACAGTCATGCTGCCCCTCGACTTGCATGTATTAAGCCTGCCGCTAGCGTTCATCCTGAGCCAGGATCAAACTCTCCATTGTAAATGAGTTTTGATACTGACTATTAAAATTCTCAAAAAGAAAAAATTAACGAGTCAATTTCGAATTATATCGCTTGACTTACCTATTATTTGTCCCGAAATAAATCGAGACGTGCTGTTGCTTCCAAACTTTCAAAGATCTTAACCGGCGCGGCTTTCCGAAGAAAACCTGACAACCAATTGCGGGTGACCGGATTATGAATCCGAGGCCTTTCGCCTCACCTTTTTTTCAACTTAAAGAACTTGTTTTTGTACTTCCCCTTTTTGATTGGGAGTGCAAATGTACAGCCTTTTTTATTTCTACCAAAAAATATTTTCAGTTTTGAATCTTTTTAACAAGATCATCATCAATATTTTCCAGGGATATTTACTGCCGAAATAAAAAAAGAACTGTTGATTTTTTTAGCGGACTGCAAAGATACAGAGATC
The DNA here is from genome assembly GCA_023429985.1 of Bacteroidota bacterium. Lineage (GTDB taxonomy): Bacteria > Bacteroidota > Bacteroidia > Chitinophagales > Chitinophagaceae > Flavisolibacter. The sequence continues at coordinate 734 of JAEZCV010000191.1, forward strand.
ATGCATTACCAACCAAATTTTAATTGTCAGAATCTCACAAAAAAAAGTGAATTACTATCATCAAATTTTCAGTGGAATCATTCGGTCAAAAAGCGGGTGCAAAGATAAGTAAGTATTTGATAACCAACAAAATATAATTCACCATTTTTCAAAAAAAGAACAAAACATCTTCATGTTTTTCCTTCCTGCCGACCGTTGTTTCAAAAAGCGGATGCAAAGATAAGGGCCACCTCCATTACGTTCCAAATTATTTCAACTCCTAAATGCAAAATTCCTGTGAAACCCAGGCCTAGGCTGGAAAATAATTTTCAGGATAATTTACCTCCACCAAATATAATCCATGGGCCGGCACTGAAAAACCCGCTTTTTCGCCCATTTTCAACATCAATTTAAATTCTTCCATACCCAGCTGCTCTCTTCCCACTCTCAATAAGGTGCCTGTAATTAACCTCACCATTCCTCTTAAAAACCGGTTGGCTTCGATATGATATACCAACCCTCCCCCCGTTTCCGTCCATTCACTCCTCCTGATAAGGCAATTAAAATTCTTAACCTGGCTGTTCGTTTTAGAAAATCCTTCAAAATTTGTCTGTGACTTAAGAATATCAGCCGCCTCCCTTAAAAGCTCAAGGTTGAGCCTGTATGGATAATAATAGGAGAACTCCTTAAGAAAAGGATCCTTCTGCCTGTGCAACCTGTATTGATAATACCTGCCCCGGGCATCAAACCTGCAATGCCTTCCTTCATCCATTACATAAACAGCCTGGATAGCTATATCATGGGGTAAAACCGCATTCATCTTATAGATAAACTGGGGATGTATAGCATCTGCATCAAAATGAAAAAAGTTCATCAGGGCGTGAACACCCGCATCGGTGCGGGAAGAGCCCGTTAAACTTATTTCTTTCCTGTGAATAGTAGCAAAAGCAGACTCAACAGCAGACTGTACAGTCAATGAATTTTTCTGCACCTGGAAACCGCTGTAAGCAGTACCCTTATATGATAATTGAATAAAAAAGCGCGGCATCAGCGTACTCCAATCAAAGCCTTAAAACGCCTAAGATAATAATCATCCCTGATCTCGGTCTCCAATTGTGGAAAAGCGTCGCGATCGGTTACATGTAAATAAGCAGCATCAAAGAATAAATACTTTCCCGCCGAAGTTAAAAACAGTCCGCTTAAATGTTTCACCTGCTCGGTAGTAAAACATCTTGACTTAAATACCTTCCTGGCTTCATCTACCATGGCCTCATCGGAATTCTGGCCCGCCATATTCTTTCGCAATTTCAGAAAATCCTTTTCACCGGCTACCCTTCTGCAATGATTCCCTTTATTTATTTCTTTATTTTCAATATCATTTTTTTCAGTTACCCTGACTTCAACCTCGCCGGAGCTGTTAATACGTCCTGCATTTTCAACGCTATCCTTTACAAGATCCTTTCTCTCTATTTCCAGGAACAGGCTTTCCTCTTCTTTAGGTAGTGCGTCCTCTACAAGTTTGAATCGGGGATTAGGTATAACAAGACGAATGGTATCGTTGGATGAAAGGTCGATGAATGACAATAAAAATCCCTCTCCTGTTGAACTTTCAGCATACCTGAGAACTCCAGATCCAACAATATTATTTACAGTATCTGTACGATTCCCGGGGATTTCAGATAAAACAGCAATCGTATCCTGAAACGGCTCTGAAACCGGACCTGAATCAACAGAATCCTCCTTATTTTCAATACCAGGTTTTGTTTCGGAATGGGCAATGCTGCTATCGGCATAAACAACCTCTACAACCGGAGGAATGACTTCCGCCACTACAACTTCTGTATTTTCAGCTTCCACAACATCATCCTTCACCGTTTCTGTTTCCGATAATTTAGGTGTTGCCGTTTCCTTTGCAAGATCTTCTTTAGGAAAGATGGGAACCCTTACCAGGGAAGGGTCATTAGAGGCCCTGCTTAATAATATACTGAAAGAATCGGTTCTGATTTCATACCTGACACCGGCCAACCCGGGCTCATCCAAAGGTTTTATCTTTTTATTACTATGCAGATCGTTCAAGTAGATCAAACCTGACTCTTCTGCAATCGTGAAACCTTTATCTTCTCCATTGACTGATACTTCAAACCTGTTTTCAGTTTTTTGCTCTCCGGGAAATCCTATAATTAATGGGTATTTGCCTGTTATTAATGAAGGAAGCAGTAGATACCCGGCGGTTTCGGAACTGTACACTTTATCGCCCATTTTCAGGTAAAATGGCTGATGTTGATGTGATTCGAAATAAAGAAAAAACTTCTCCTGGCCTAAGCTAGTCAGGTAGCATGGTAAGATCAAAAGGATAAGGAGCAGTTTCTTCATTCCTTCAAAAATAAACTAAATCACGCTTTTACAAAGATTGCCATTTATCAAGTTTTGTTTTTGACAAAAAGCTAACAACTATTTTTGCCGGAATAAAAACTCTATATGAAGTCATTTCTTTTCTTATTTCTAATTACAGTGGTGGCAATTACTGCAAAAGCCCAACACAGTATGCCCCGAACATCAACCACCTACCAGGCAACAGCAGAAAAAATCAATAACCTTGTTCATACAAAAATCCAGGTAAGTTTTGATTATGAAAACGCCAGAATGCCCGGCAAAGTATGGATCACTTTAACTCCTCATTTTTATCCAACCGACTCTCTTCAACTCGATGCAAAAGGAATGGACATAAAGCAGGTTGCACTGGTAAAAAACGGGAAGAATCTTCCTTTGCAATATTCCTATGATAATATGCTGCTGCATATTAAACTGGACAGAACCTATAAAAGAAATGAACGTTATGTTGTATATATTGATTATGTAGCCAAGCCTAATGAATATACCGGCAGGGGCAGTGCAGCTATAACTGATGCCAAAGGGCTGTATTTTATTAATCCAAGGGGCGAAGAAGAAGGTAAGCCCATCCAGATCTGGACGCAGGGAGAAACAGAAGCTACCTCGGTATGGGTACCCACTATTGACAGGCCAAACCAGAAAACTACCCAGGAAACAATTATGACGGTTCCTGCAAAATATGTAACACTTAGTAATGGAAAACTGATTAGCCAGAAGAAAAATGCTAATGGAACAAGAACCGATCACTGGAAGATGGATCAGCCGCATACTCCTTACCTGTTTTTTATGGGTGTCGGAGACTATGCGGTAATAAAAGATATGTACAAAGGAAAGGAAGTGAGTTATTATGTTGAAAAGGATTATGCTTCTGTTGCCAGGAAAATTTTTGGAATGACACCGGAAATGCTGAAATTCTTTTCGAAGTTGACTGGCGTAGAATATCCATGGATAAAATACGGACAAATGACTGCAAGGGATTATGTAAGCGGTGCCATGGAAAATACTACGGCTACCCTTCACAGTGATATTGCACAACAGGATGCCCGCCAGCTTACAGACCAGAACATTTGGGAAGATGTAATTGCACACGAAGTATTCCACCAGTGGTTTGGTAATTATGTAACCACTGAAAGCTGGAGCAACCTTACGCTCAATGAATCTTTTGCCAACTACAGTGAATATTTATGGAGAGAATATAAATATGGAAAAGATGCAGCCGATGATCATGGATTGTCGGATATGCAGGGATATCTCGCCAGCCGTAGCGAACATAAAGACCTGGTAAGATTTGATTATGGCGACAAGGAAGAAATGTTTGATGCCGTTAGCTATAATAAAGGCGGTCGCATTTTACATATGCTGCGCAACTTCATTGGTGACAGTGCATTTTTCAAATCGCTAAACCTTTTCCTCACCCGGTACAAATACCAGGCTGCAGAAGCTCACCAATGGCGTCTTGTTCTGGAAGAAGTTACAGGAAAGGACCTGAACTGGTTCTTTAACCAGTGGTATTTCGGAGCCGGGCACCCCGAGTTAAAAATCAATTATACATATAATGCGGATGATAAGCAGGTAGGAATGATTGTTGAACAAACGCAAAAAGAAAAAATTTTTAAACTGCCTGTTAAGATTGACGTTTACCAGGGAATGAATCCGCAGCGATATGATATCTGGGTGAACAACAAAATAGATACATTTTATTTTCCTTCATTGTCTGAACCACTGCTGGTAAATTTCGATGCCGACAAAATCTTACTTGGAAGGAAAGATGAAAATAAATCGCTTGAAAATTATCTTTTCCAATTCAGGAATGCGAAGAATTATATCGACCGAAAAGAAGCTGTTGATTCCGCCGCACAAAACCAGGATGACAAATCTGCAGCAGCTATAATGTTACTGGCCTTAAAAGATAAGTACGCAGGTATAAGAACTTTTGCTGCTGCAAGACTCAATCTTTCAGACGAAAGTTTAAAAAGCCAGGCCGAACCTATTTTATTTAATATGGCGCAAAAAGAAAAAAGCAGGCTGGCAAAAGCTGCTGCTGTTTCAAAGCTGGGAACCTTGCGGGATCCGAAATATTTACCAGTTTTCAAAACGGCCATCAATGATTCTTCTTACACAGTTGCCGGAAATGCTTTAGAGGCTTTATCAGGGATTGACACAGCTTCAGCCAATGCAGAAGCCAGGCGCCTGTCGGCATTTCCCGCAAAAGGAAAGTTAGCTTCAGTAATTCGCAGACTGTTAAGTTCTACTGATAAATCTGTAGCTGATAAAATGATCAGGGATTTTGAAGAGATGCCTTTTGGCCAGGAAAAATTTGCAGCGTTACAGGGCATGTTTGAATTTTTATTCACTACTAATGACCTGGATCAGTTTAAAAAAGCGGTAGATGCAATGATGTCATTCGTGGAACAGGTGCCGGATGCATATAAAGAACAAATAGCTCCGGCAATTACCGATGCATTAGTTGAATTACAAAAGCAAAGGCAATCCAATGGTCAGAATGAGTTTGCCGATTATGTAGGGGAAAAAATTAAAAAAGCCTGAGGCTTATTTAAAAAGGAGAGCAGTAGCTCTCCTTTTTAATTTTCTCCAAACATTTTCCCATCCACCGATAAACTTAGCCTGTTCAAATATTTGTTGTCAGGCCTGGGCTGCAGGACCTCCGAAGCTAAGTGGAATCTGAATCTCTTCCAGGTCTTTAATTGTTCCGTTTGCAGATTCATAACGGTTCACATTCTCAATTAAAGCCTTCATAAATCTTTTGGCATGCTGAGGCGTAAATATAATGCGTGACTTGACCTTGCTTTTAGGAGTACCCGGCATTACATTTACAAAGTCTATCACGAACTCGGCATGTGAGTGAGTAATAATAGCAAGGTTAGCATAAGCACCTTCAGCTACTTCTTCCGAAATTTCTATATTGATCTGGTTTGGTTGTTGTTCCTGTTGCATAATGTAAAAATTGAAGCAAAATTAAATTGAAAGCCTCTACCAGCCTAAAAAAACCATAATGAATATGAATGTCTTAAAAATATAGTAAAGAAATTATCCAAAATTCATGACGAGTTGTATTCGGAAGTCGGTTTTTGTATTACCCTGAATTAAATTATCACCCGAACCTACTTCCTCCTTATCTGAATAGATCAAACGCCCGAGGCGCGTCCATATATCCAGATATTTATTTATGCCATATTTAAAATTCATGTAGTATTTCAATCCTTTATCATAGGCATTCATCATTGAGTTGCTGTAGATCACATCATTTTCATAGGTATAAATTCTTGAATTATAGCTTTCCGTATCAAAAAGCTGAAACCTGACAGAGGATTGCCATTTAAATTTTTTTATTACAGTTTCAATAAAATACATAAATCCTTCTTCTTTATTAAAGTCTAATCTATATCTAACCCACTCTGCTCTTGCTCTCACACTTACTTCACGGTTCAATTGCTTTGACAGGTGAAGTCTTAAAACGCTGCGGTGTTGTTCTTTGGGGAAATCGAAATGAGCTTCCCTTCCATTTAAACTATTCGATTTTGTTCGCAGCAATACATACATAGACGATGTTCTGGAAGGATTGTATTCCATTGCCAGCAGGTATTCCGATCCGCGCGAAGGTGCATCTACCCTGTATTTTAACCAGGGAAAATGAAAATGGTCGGCAGACGCATTTATCCTGATGTATTTATTGGGCTGAATTGAAATTCCGGCAAACAAACCCGATTCATTTGTTGGATGGGTATTTTCTGTAAATGCATTTCCAAACAATGAATAATACCCTGCACTAATTTTTCTGAACAGCACGAAAAGATCCACTTTGGGGTCAAGAGAAATGAAGAAACCGGAAGTCATGGCAATATTGAGATTTTTATCCGCAGCTACTTCGCCAAACACATGAATATTTTTAATAGTCGCATCATAATCGAGGCTGAAATAGGAATGGCTGCTTCCTGAAGGAGCATACCTGTTATAAGGCATGGATCTTTTTTCAAGTTCCTTTGAAAAACTATAATGAACTGCATTAACTCCCAGTTTAAATTTCCTGGAAATAAATTGAAAATTCCCCCCTGCCGTTGTTAATCCCAGTGCATTTTTACTTCCTGTTTCGGAAATAGTGCGGTGTAATCCCGAAGTCCTAAAACCAGAAAATGTTTCTGAAGAATCATCCAAACTGGCATCCACGGATTTTCTGGAAATAAATAAAGTAAGCAAATGATTTTTCACTTCTATTGTTGCACCCGCACCACGTAAAAAATTAAATTCTCCCGCCGATCGGTAAGGGAGCAATACGGGTGACTGTCGTTTTCCATTCACTACCTGCATTCCTTTACCAAATGCCATCGATTGCCAGTGCGTGAGTCCCTGCCCCAGGTTTACCACAAAATCGCCAAGTGCAAGAGACTGAATATTTCCAAGGTCCCTGGCAAAAAAATGAAAGGAATAAAAATCAAAGCCCTGTGACTGACTGCCCTCGAAAAATTGTTCCCCGGGATCTTTTTCGGCCACTGCTCCAAAATATAGCTTATTTGAAAACTGGTAGCGGTAGCGAAAAAATAAATGATTTTTATCTCCCTGGAAAGGGGAAGAAACAGCATTGTCGTACCCCTTTGCTTTTTCCAATATTGATGAAAGCCTTATTACAGCCTGGTGCTGTCCCTTACTCAATCGCGAAAAAAATCGCCGGGGCATTGGTTCTGCGGATCCCAGCTTAATAAATGACAGCATTTTTTTTATAGTGGTGATATCAAAATACGGTATGGCCTGTAATTCATAAACATGAATGAATTTGCCCAGTAAATCGCGATAACGTAAAAGATGATGGATCTGCAGATCATTTAAAAAATACAAGGACTTCAAGTCATCAAAATTTGCCTGGTTCAAATCCAGGGGATGACTAGCCAGGTATTGTAAATGTTGCAATAAAGCGTCGTCTTCCAATTCTGTAACCTCCCTGGATTCTGCAAGCTCCTCTAATTGTTGTGCTACAGATGGAGGAAGATCCTGTGCATAAAGAAAAAAGGAAAACAAAATCAAAAATATCAAAAAACACGTTCTCATTGATATTGATGATAGCTTATTGCCATGCCAGGGCTCCATCCAAGAATATTATGATGCGCCGATATTGCCGTGGCTTTTAAATTTTTCAGATGGAAGCCAATTCCAAAATAAAATGAAGAAACAGCCGATGCCAGTCCTGCACTAATCCTTACCCTGTCCATTAAATAATAATGGAAACCGGAATGAACACTCACCGGCTGATCTTCAACTTTCCTGATGTCCGCTGCAAAAAACAACTTCTTTGAGGGAGCATATCCCAGGCCCACAGTAAATACAGAGGCAAGTCTTTCGGAAGTTTTCCCAACCGAAACCCCCGTTGGATTATAAATATGTATACCTGCCTTCAGGTTCCCGGAAATATTGAACAAGAAACCCAATTCTGCGTTAACGGCTGATTCCTTTCCATAGCTTGCAACAGTTCTCGAGAAATAATTGAACTGGATTCCTGCATTGAAATTTTCAGCTAATTTTTTTCCATAGGCTAATCCTAATACGGTTTCATTAAAATCAGCATTCCCTGAACGGAAGCCTCTGAATCCAAAATTCCCTATAGCAGTAGGCACCGCAACCATAGCAATCGCCTGCCCTAATTCCTGCATCATAAATTTTCGATCTGAATAAAAACCAAAAGAAAATTTCGAAAATGCCGCAAGCGACGCCTGGTTAATTCCAAAAGAGAATATTTCCGGTTCATTTATCTCATAAGTGGACAAACGCAGCAGAGGCATTTCCTGCCACTGACCTGCCTGTGAAAAAGACAGTAAGGAAAATGTCAGGAATATGTTCAGCAAGAGCATTTTCATAAAAGCAAAACTATTCTGGCAAAGGGGGAATGGGAGGAGATAAAAACCACGATTCCAACCTGTTTTTCCTTAAAAATCAGGTGAAAATTCCTGAGGTTTATGTTTCACCTATAAACTTGTTTTTCTCACCTGCCGCTTTCTTACTTTTGCCGCATGCAGATTTTAAATGGAAAAGAAGCTTCCCAGGCCATCAGGGATTCACTTAAACTTGAAATGGCCCAACTTGCATCGCGCGGAGAACGCGTTCCTCACCTGGTGGCGATTCTTGTAGGAAATAATGGAGCTAGTGAAACCTATGTAGCGTCGAAAGTAAAAGCCTGTGAAGAAGTTGGATTTAAATCAACTCTTATACGCTGTGAAGATTCTATTTCTTCTCTAAAACTTCTTGACATAATAAATGACCTGAACCTTGACCCTGATGTAGATGGAATTTTAGTGCAACTCCCCCTGCCCCAGCATATTTCTTCAGAGGAAGTGATCAATGCCATTGACCCCGAAAAGGATGTGGATGGTTTTCATCCCAATAATGTTGGACGCATGGTTTTAGGCCACCCAACCTTTATTCCGGCTACACCCTATGGTATTTTATTATTGCTGGAACACTATAAAATACCTACAAAAGGCAAACATGCAGTAGTGGTGGGAAGAAGTAATATTGTAGGAAGGCCAATGAGCATATTATTAAGCGGCAACAGTTACCCGGGCAATTGCACCGTTACCATTTGTCATTCGGGAACGGTGAACCTTGAAGAGATCTGCAGAAATGCCGATATCCTGGTTGCAGCACTTGGAAAACCTGGATTTATAAAAGCAGATATGGTAAAAGAAGGCGCGGTAGTTATTGATGTAGGTATTACAAGAATAGAAGACAAATCTAAAAAATCGGGTTACCGAATCAGTGGTGATGTTGATTTTGAAAATGTGGCAACAAAAACTTCGTTTATAACACCGGTTCCGGGTGGCGTTGGACCCATGACTATTGCGGCGCTCATGAAAAATACTTTTAAAGCATGTGCGCTTAAGCATTATTATGATGAAAAGGAAATTTGATGCGCAGCGATGAAAAAAATATTGGATCAGCACTTCCTGTTATGGAGCAGTTTTACACTCTACAGGGTGAAGGCGTTCACCAGGGTAAAGCCGCCTATTTTATAAGGCTGGGAGGTTGCGATGTTGGTTGTGTATGGTGCGACGTGAAAGATAGCTGGGATGCAGGAAAACATCCGCTGTTTAGTTTGGAAGAGCTTTGTGAAAACGCAACCATTCACCCCGGTGAAATTGTGGTGATAACAGGTGGCGAACCTTTAATGCATGACCTTACAGAATTAATCTCCCAACTTAAAAAAGCTGGAAAAAAAATCCATATTGAAACATCCGGCAGCTCACCGCTGAGTGGCGAACCTGACTGGATCACACTTTCCCCAAAAAAATTCAAGCCACCACTTCCGGAAATCATCTCCATAGCTCATGAATTAAAAATTGTGGTGTTTAACAAATCGGATTTTGGCTGGGCAGAGAAATTCAAAGCACTTGTGAATCCTTCCTGCAGGTTATTTCTTCAACCCGAATGGGATAAGGCGGCTGTTATAACTCCATTGATCATTGAATATATCAAACAGCACCCTGAGTGGCAGCTTAGCCTGCAAATACATAAGTATATTAATGTCCCCTGAAAACAAGATTAGATCTTGTTAAATATTTCAATCTATTCGCATAAAAATCTTCGCTTGCTTAACTTCATAGGATGATTAACCGCCTCACCCTTTTTTGTGCAGCCATCCTCCTATCCATTTCTGCATCCGCGCAATATGATATCAGCAAGATCAATAAAAAAGCTATTGAAGCTTATGAAAAAGCAATTGAAAAAGCGGGCGATGGAAAGTATTCAGAGGCCATAGAATCACTTGAAGAAGCCATCAGGAGAGATGCAAAATATGTTGACGCTTATCTGTCGCTTGCAGGATTACATGGAGAAATGAAAAATTATTCTGCCAGCACTTTCAATTACGAAAAAGCTTTTTCCCTGGATCCTCAATATAGTTTTGGATATAAACTTCCTTATTCTATTAACCTTGCGGGCCAGGGTTTATTTGAAAAGGCATTGGCGGAAATTGATACCTTATTAACCAAACAAAATCTTCATCCAAATACGGCTAAAGCTGCGGCGTACCGGAAAAAAACCTACCAGTTTGCCATAGAACATAAAATAAAAACCGGGGGAGAAAATTATGTTTTTAACCCTGTTAATTTAGGCGATGAAGTGAATTCTCCCGAGTCGGAATATTTTCCCTCAATGCCTGTAGATGGAAGCCAGATGATATTCACCAGGCGACTTGGAGGTATAAATGAAGATTTTTTCGGAAGTCGCCGCCAGGATACAACGTGGACAGGAGCTAAACGCCTAACCGGAAGTATCAATACCTCTCAAAATGAAGGAGCTCAAAATATTTCCCAGGATGGGAACTGGCTGATTTTCACAGGCTGCAACAGGGAAGACGGTTATGGAAGCTGCGACCTGTATATTTCTTACTTAACCAATGATGGCTGGAGTGAAGCAATGAACCTTGGAAGAAATATCAATACAGATCAATGGGAATCCATGCCCTGCCTTTCGCCCGACAAAAGAGATCTTTATTTTGCAAGCAGAAGACCAGGAGGTTTTGGTGGAAGCGATATTTATGTTTCCAGGTTAATGGACAATGGAAGATGGAGCGAACCTGAAAACCTCGGACCTGAGATCAACACCGCATCTGATGAATTTTCGCCTTTCATTCATGCCGATAATCAAACACTTTACTTTTCTTCGGCGGGTTTGCCTGGGTATGGTGAAGATGATCTTTTCCTGGTAAGAAAAGATTCCACCGGGAAATTTGGCAAGCCTGAAAACCTGGGCTATCCAATTAATACAATTAGCCATGAAGGAACGATTTTTATAGAATCAAGTGGCAAAACCGCCTATTATGCCAGCGACCGGAGTGATAGCCGGGGAGGATTGGATATATACAGTTTTGAATTAAAGCCATCGCTTCGACCTGCAAAAACATTATGGGTGAAAGGAAATGTATATGACAAGAAAACCACCAAAGGTTTGCCTTCCACCGTGGAATTGATTGACCTGGCATCGAAGCAGAAAATTTCAAGGGTTCAAACCGACGAATCAGGTAATTACCTTATTACATTACCAGTTGGAAAAGATTATGCATTTAATGTGAGCAGGCGCGGTTATTTATTTTATTCTGATAATTATTCGTTGAAAGAAAAAGATCCTGATTCAACATATGAAAAAAACATTGCCTTGCAACCTATAGAAGCTGAAGCATCCGTGGTTTTGAACAATATTTTTTTTGATGTGAACAAATATGAACTCAAGCCAGAATCCCAGGTAGAACTCGACCAGATCGTTCAATTACTTAATGACAACCCAACGCTGAAGATTCAACTGGAAGGACATACAGATAATGTAGGTTCAGCCAGCGACAATCAAAAACTTTCGGAAAACCGTGCAAAGGCAGTGGTTACTTACTTAAAAAATAAGGGAATTCAAGCTGAAAGATTATTCTTTAAAGGTTACGGTGCTAATAAACCTGTTGCTGACAACAATTCGGAAGAAGGAAGGGCCTTAAACCGCAGAACCGAGTTAAAAATACTTTCGAAATAAAGAAAATTCCCATAGCAGTGATGTTGTAGCATATTATTTTGCCAGGATTGAAAACTCAATCTCAGATAAGGGAAAATAATGAACCAGGAATTGCTCTACCAACTTAGCCTTGCACTGGTACCTAATGTTGGAGATGTACACGCACGCATATTAATGCAACATTTTGGTTCGGCTTCTGCAATTTTTAAAGCCCCTCTTTTTACACTTGAAAAACTGGAAGGCATAGGATCGGTCAGGGCCAGATCCATTAAATTGTTCAGGAACTTTGAAC
>JAEZCV010000049.1 GCA_023429985.1 Bacteroidota bacterium
ATCCAGGACAGGGTTTACAATGCTGTTCAAAAACTCGCTGTGGCAAGAGGCTATGATTTCATTCTTGATAAAAGTGAGGGAATTACGGTGATATTTGCCGCCCCCAAACTTGAAAAAAGCGATGATATCCTTAAAGAGCTGGGCGTAAAATAAAATGTAAAATATTTCACAACAGGCAGCCCTGTTCAATAAATTCTAATCATAATAAACATCACAAAATAATCGCATGAACAAGTTCAAATTATTCCTGGTTGCTGCCATCATTTTATCCACCGCAGGTAGTGTTTCTGCACAAAAAACCGGTTATATAAGGGTTGATGATGTAGTTTCATTAATGCCGGAAGTAGGCAAGCTCCAGGGCCAGCTGGAGCAATTCCAAAACGACTCTCTCCAGCCACGGTTCAATTATACCTTAGCTGAATTTCAAAGAAAAGACAGTATTGTAAACGGTAAGGATTCATTAAAAACACCTGCTGCCATCAGGGCAAAAATGCGTGAAGAAATGCAGCGTGATATGTATGAATTACAAAACTGGCAGGCTCTTTCCCAGGAAGTAATGCAAAAAAAGCAGGAACAACTTCTTGAGCCTTTATATCGCAAAGCCATTGAATCTATTCAGCAGGTTGCCAAAGAAAATGGTTATGCTTACGTTTATACCAAGGATGCTCTTATAGTGGCGCCTCCGGCCGATGACCTTTTACCGCTGGTAGCCAAAAAACTGAATCTGAAATTGCCGGGAACTGCAGCTGCCCCCGGAACGAAATAATTGTTTTATAAATAGCGAAGGTCCTGCCTATGGCGGGACTTTTTGTTTTATACTTAGAAAAACTTAAGTCAGGCTATTCCATTATTTTCATTGTAGATATGAGACCAATTGGCGTATTTGATTCGGGATATGGCGGGCTTACCGTTTTAAGGGAATTTGTAAACAGGCTGCCTCAATATGATTATATCTATTTAGGCGATAATGCACGGGCTCCTTATGGTCCAAGAAGTTTCGATACCGTTTACAGGTACACTTTGCAATGTGTAAAATGGTTGTTGTTGAAAGATTGCCCCCTGATTATTCTTGCCTGCAATACAGCTTCGGCAAAAGCACTGCGTTCAATTCAGCAAAAGGACCTGGAAAATTTAAATAAACAGGCAAGGGTTCTTGGAGTAATAAGGCCCACATCGGAGATCATTGGAAATCTTTCATCGTCCGGCCATATTGGAATACTGGCCACACAGGGAACGGTTCAGTCAAAATCTTACCAGATAGAAATTGAAAAACAATTTCCGGGCATTGAAATTCAACAGGAGGCCTGCCCCATGTGGGTTCCCCTGGTAGAAAATAATGAGCATGAAGCGGATGGTGCCGATTATTTCATTGAAAAACATATTAAAAATCTGCTGGAAACGGATCCTAGGATAGATACAATTTTACTGGCCTGTACCCATTATCCACTGCTGGGCGAAAAGATCCGTAAATATTTGCCTTCTGCCACCAAACTGGTTTCGCAGGGAGAAATTGTGGCTGCCAGCCTAGAAAATTACCTGGAGCGACATCCGGAGATTGAAAAAACCATTTCCAGGGAAGGACAAAGGCAGTTTTTTACAACAGATTCCCCTGAAGATTTTAATGAAAAAGCCTCGGTTTTCTTTGGCGCTAAACTGGAGGCGTCCCATACCGACCTTTAAAAAGAGATTAAAAAATTCATTTTAACAGGAATTCCGGAAAAACCCTGTAGAAAAATATGTGAAATCTCCATGCTGCCCCTTACCTTTGCCGTCCTTTCACAAAAGCCAACGGGTGTGGTGACCTGAGGGCAAACTGAATTAAGTTCCGTTCTCCCGGAATCATTTCATAACGTGAAAAAACTTATTTAAAATGAAACGTACATTTCAACCGCATCGCCGCCGCCGTAAAACAGTTCATGGATTCAGAAAGCGTATGCAAACTGCTAACGGTAGAAAAGTGTTAGCCAGCCGCCGTGCAAAAGGACGTCATAAACTTACTATCAGCGACGAAAAGAAATTGAAATAAATTCTGCATTGCAGAAGTTAAAGATTGAGTAGCCTCTGTTATCAGGGGCTATTTTGTTTATATTTATTTATGGCCAGGATTTACGGCTTGCCCAAAAACGAGCGCCTGAAAAGCAGGAAAGAAATAGAAGAAATATTTTCTACAGGCCGTAGCTTTTCCATTTATCCTCTTCGTGTAAGTTTCCAGTTGAAAAAGGAGGATTTGACTTCTTTGAAAATTGGAGTTTCGGCAAGTAAAAAACTTTTTAAAAAGGCAGTAGACCGCAATTATGCCAAACGCCTTTTGCGTGAAACATATCGTTTGCAGAAGACAGGCTTGTTCGAACTTATTCAACAAAAGGAATTGAGCTGCCATGTATTTTTTTTATATACGGGAAATGAAAAACCGGTGTATAAAGATCTTTACGAAACAATGTCGCGCGCATTGGAAATGTTGAAAAAGAAAATTATTAATGAACCAACTGGTTAAAATACTTGCCTTCCCATTTATCCTGCTGATAAAGTTTTACCAGTTGGTGATCTCTCCATGGCTTGGGCCTAAGTGCAGGTTCACGCCCACCTGTTCTCATTATGGTGTAGAAGCATTAAAAAAGTATGGAATTTTTAAAGGCATGTGGTTAACAGTTAAGCGCATCAGTCGTTGCCATCCCTGGGGTGGATCGGGATACGACCCGGTTCCTTAAAATTAAAAAGAGCCCGCAGGCTCTTTTCTTGTTAAATCTTATCTGTATTATTTCATTGCGTTTTCAAAATGGCTTTCAACTTTGTCCCAGTTGATAGCATTCCATATCGCGGCCAAATAATCCGGGCGTTTGTTCTGGTATTTGAGGTAATAAGCATGTTCCCAAACATCAATACCTAAGATGGGTTTTCCTTTTACATCAGCAACATCCATAAGTGGATTGTCCTGGTTAGGTGTTGATGTA
>JAEZCV010000075.1 GCA_023429985.1 Bacteroidota bacterium
GTGTTGAGCAGTTTGCTATTTTGATCTACCGGTTCAACAATTATATCCACATTATTTTTCAAGCTGTTGTTTATTTCTGTTGATAGATAAACCGATCTATCCATAGCAAATTTTTCAGCAATTCCCCTCATGCCGCCGGTATGGGTATATGAACCAACTTTAATGACAGGTGAAGGAAAAGTTTTAAGCAGTTTAATATTTTCTTTCAAACTGTTTTTATTCCGTTGATTCAGCGTTACCTCATTCAGATCAAAATACAGGGGTTTTAATGATAGGGGTGCTGTAGTCATATTTTGCTCCACAGCATTCAAAATATAGTTGTTCGACATAGATTCGGAATCTTTTGATATATCAATCGATCGCATGGCCTGATGGGCACGCCAGATAAATAATGTACCGGATTGGTCATCAGGCACGGATAAATAAAACTGATCGTCAGGGTGGAGTTCGCGCTTTATTAGGATTTCATGTTCTTTGTTCAATAAATATATTTGTACGGGTTCGTTGAGGTAATCAACTGCGGGTGTGTCCAGGTATTGGTCGAAGTAAGCGTGAAGTGCTGTTCCATCTAAATTAGACCCTTCTACCAGGACTTTCTTTTCACTATAAATTGCAACCTCACCACTTTCATGGTCTAACACCATGATCATCTTTATGTTGTAATAACCAGGCTTTAAATATATATGCTCCAAATTGTTTTCGCAACCATATTGACCATCTCCATAGTCAAACGAAATTCGTTTTGGTCGATAAGTAAACAATTTCGAAATTTCCCAATGAGGTGTAAAGGATTCGTTTATCTGGAGTGTGTCATGAACCACTACATCAATTTTTACCGGTTCTTTTATAAAAACGTCCAACACCATTTCATTATGAGTGAGAATTTCACCCGTATTGGTCAGTATATCCAAAGTGGCTTGATATGTTCCAAAATCATTATAACAATGCTTCACTTTTAACCCGTTGGCTGTAGTACCATCACCTAAATTCCATTGAAACCTTATATCAGCACTGATACTATCATAAGACGAAGAGGCATCAATTAACACACATTTTTGTTCTTTCAATTCTTTTTTTGCCTCAGCTGCAAACATCAGAAATTGGTCCCTGTTATTGCAAAGGGTATCAGCTGGCTGGCTAAAGGCTATACCTGAACACAATAACAATAACAAACACATGATTTTCTGCATGTTGTAAATTTATTTGTTTACCAGATAACTTATGATTAAATCTTGCTATCCATCTTACATCCTTTATACATTATAGTAATTAATTATTATTTATCGGTACCATAAAAAAATGGAAAATATCACCGGATTGACCCTCATTGTTCCTGCCAGAGGAAAAAAACCCCCGGCTACCATATTGATCAAAGACAATAGCGAAATCATCCTGTTCGCTGTTAATTCCAGATCCTAAATTTGTTATATTTTCAAAGGTGTCACCTCTAAAATTAGCTTTAAATAAATCCAGGCCACCAAAACCAGGATGTCCATTGGAAGAAAAAAACATATTGCCGGTAGGGGAGATGCGAGGAAAAACTTCATTTCCCGGTGTATTGATAAGAGGGCCCACATTTTCATATTTTTCGCTGCCCATGATGCTCACATAGATATCCGCCCCACCATATCCACCGGCATGATCTGATACAAAATATAACCGGTTTGTCTTTTCATCTACAAATGGTTGAGTAAACACTCCTGGAGTATCCTTGAATAAAGTATCGGTGAGCACCCATTTATCCTGTTGTTTTTCAGCAATAAATAATCTTGGAACAGCTTTTTCCGTTCGGTGCATCCTCACACTTAGTGTAAGCACCATTTTCGTGCCGCTGGTAAACAAATACAAAGGGCCGTAATGCAACACCTGGACTGATGGCAACATGAATGAATCAAAATGCGTAGGGGATAACAAACCACCGTCTTCTCCTATTTTACTGAGATACAACCGGTCAAAACCTTGTTGATCAACATTTATCCGTTTTATGGGTCGATCCAAAGTACGGTTGGATATGAAAATTAGCTGACCATCAAGCATTGCAACCGGATATTCCATATGCTCTGACAACAATGATGTGGGCATTATATGAAATTGATATTCAGAAGGTTGGACAGCAGCCCCGTTAACATTTATTCCTTGAGCCTTCGCTAAATAGCAATGGAGGAACACTAACAATGTAAAAAATACTGGTTTAAAAAAATCTCGGTGATACCACATTTTTTTCTACTTTGATGAATGAATACTTAAGCATAATTTCATGGGAACTGCCAGATAGTGAGGATAATTTACCTGTAGTTATATCGTATCCGTAACCCATCTGGATTTGGGGTGTCACATGAACTTTACACAGAAATCCCAAATTATCGAGGTTTCTATATAATACTCCAAACCAGATTTTTTCATCAAATAGCAAATTAACATTGATATTTATTTCCGGCTTGTGTTTATTTTTCAGGTAGATCAAGGTCGTGGGACTTACAGTAAATGCATCTGACAAACGGAAAGTGTACCC
>JAEZCV010000123.1 GCA_023429985.1 Bacteroidota bacterium
ATCTGATTCAATCACCCTTGTGGCACCTAAATACCTTACCGCATAATACGGATTGGTCAGGCTATCAATTTTAATTCCATTCCGGGAAGAGGCATGAATAAAATAAACATTATTTTCTTTATATTGAGAAAGTGCAATGCCAACATGACCTACTGAGCTGCTATTTTTGTTTCTCCCTTTAAAAAACACCAAATCGGCTTTTCTGATTTCCGTCTGTTCAATTTTATTGCCATTTGAGAACTGTTCCCTGGATGATCGAGGTATATGAATATCGTGCCGTTTAAAAACATAACAAGTAAATCCTGAACAATCGAATCCAGCCTCATCTATCCCACCATATTTGTAATTAATACCACTTAATTTTTTTGCAAATGAAATAATACTATCAGGAATTATTATCCCGGAATTTATACTGTCTGATGGCTGAGTAAGAGAATGGTGAAAACTGTTGGCTGTAATCATCAAATAGATCACTAAAACCACAAAGTAGGTAAATCCTGATCGTAACAGAATAAAAACAGTCTCCTTTAATTGCATCCGTTGAGGTTACAGATTAAACATCATTTTCAGGTTTTTCCAAAGCAACATTTTCATTGACTTGTCAACCTCCAGTTCATTTAACGAAAAAGTAGCCAGAAATTTTATACTTGTTTCTTCTTTGATCTGGTTTTTGATCAGATCAACATCTTTTATGCTGTTTGGCGGAATATCAAATCCTATCAAAAAACTACAACCAACCCTTTTTAGTTCCTCAACGGTTACGGGCAGTTCCAAATGAGCTAAATTGATCAGCGCAATATCGTTAATAGTCATATTCATAGCAGTCAATATATTCCTCAACAATAGCTCCTGTGAGGTAGTGGTAAAAGGACTTTCCGGATGGTTGACCAAAATAATTACATGCTTATTATTTTTACCCATTATACTCAATTCCCGATTGGGGGTTGAAGCAGGTTCTGTTACCTGAAGGACTGTGGCTGATAAGTTGGAATCATTTATCAGATAAATACCTTCATTGATCAACAAGGGCAAAAAGGAATAGTTTTTTGTCATGATTAGATGGTTTTACAATGTTTTTCGGTAATGGGCTAACCGGCTTTCGCGACGAACCAATGCACCGTCATACAATTCTTTTTCAAGGTCATTTTCGGTCACCACTTCTGCTACCTGTAATGGTTTCCGGTCATTACCAATTGCTACGAAAGTGAAAAATGCGGTATTGCTCATATACTTTAAACCTTTTTGAATATCTTCTGCCCATACTTCTATATAAACCTCCATTGAAGTATTAAATGCCCGGGTGATTTGTGCTTGTAAAGTGACTACATTTCCTACAGGAATGGGATGGGTAAAAGTAATATTGTCCACCGATGCAGTTACCACTACATGGTTACAATGTTTCTGGGCAACAATTGCTGACACTATGTCCATCCAGTGCATCAACTTTCCACCCATTAACCCATTCAAAGGATTGGTATCATTCGGGAAAACAATTTCCGTCATGGTTGTCATAGATTCACGAACGTATTTTTTGCTTCTGGTCATGTTTTTTTGTTTTGTTTGGGAAGATTTTACTTGTAAACCTCTTATTTCCACCCATGTTCACCTAAAAGGGGAACAAAACTAAAGTAATCATAATCTTCTTTAATTACTTGATTTTGGCTTTTTTTGGTTAACCTTACCATTTTTTGTTGTGAACTATTGCCTACAGGAATTACCAGCATACCACCTTCATTCAGTTGATCAATCAATGCACTCGGGACCGATGGTGCACCAGCAGTAACTATAATTTTATCATATGGAGCATAACCAGATACACCTTTTGAACCATCACCGTGAATAAATGTGGCCTGATATCCCATTCTTGGTAAAAAGGCTTTTACTTGTTTGTGAAGCTTCAGATTGTATTCGATGGTAAAAACTTTGGCCCCTAATTCTAGTAAAATGCAACACTGATAGCCAGATCCAGTGCCAATCTCAAGGACCTTATCACCCGGTTTAATCTGAAGTAATTCTGTTTGAAAAGCTACTGTATAAGGTTGAGAAATGGTCTGACCTTCTCCAATCGGAAAAGCTTTATCCTGATAGGCATGTTCAAGAAAAGCATTGTCAAAGAAAAAATGCCGCGGCACCTTCATGATGGCCGCCAATACTTTTTTGTCGTGTATCCCCTTCTGTTCTACAGTTTTTACCAGTGCTTTGCGCATTCCTTTATGTCTGTAGCTATCTTCGAACATGCTGTTAGGGTTTAGGTATATACAAAATTAAAACATTAATCCGGAAATTCATCGGCTTTACCACCAAGCTTAATAACCACATCTCCCCTATGATTAAACATGATTAATATCGAAGTCGGTCGTGTTGCAGAAAATTAAAAATGAATCCACCCCTGAGCCTTAATCGGTACTACATTTTCATTTTTGGTTACCAGGTTGATCCCTTTGGACTTTTGCTGTACATACCCTATAAAATGAATATCCGCATGATTTTTCAGTTTGTCATGATCTTTTTGGTTGATGGTAAACAGGAGTTCATAATCTTCCCCTCCATTCATG
>JAEZCV010000130.1 GCA_023429985.1 Bacteroidota bacterium
CACATATATGAAGGGGTAAAAAACATCCTGGGATATGCACTTAAACAAGAGATTACAGCAACCGCCGTATTCGAACAAATAAAACCAGCTGTCAGGATGGTGGGTAAAGGTGTGATATTGCCCTCCACCGAAGGACTAATCATGCCATTTGAGGCTGTAAACTTGAAGGCTGTAGAAGTTTCAGTCGTTAAGATTTTCGAAAACAACGTAGCACAATTTCTTCAGGTAAATGAATTATCAGGAAATCAGGAAATGACACGTGTAGGACGTCCTGTTATTAAAAAAACAATTCAACTCACATCAGGAGGTGTTACAGACCTTGCCAGATGGAACAGGTTTACATTGGATCTTTCTGAAATTATCAAAACCGAACCGGGAGCTATCTACCAGGTAAAGCTCGGATTTAAAAAGCAGCACCTAGCCTATTTTTGTGAGGGTGATGAACAGCAGGTTGAGACAGGTATGGTTGAAATGAATGCCGGGGATGGTAATTGGGATGATGCCGCCCAGGAAACAACCGCATGGGATAATTACGAAGATTACTATTACAATGACGATTACAATTGGAGTGAGCGGGATAACCCTTGCAACTCTTCTTATTATGGTGACTACCGGAGTGTAAAGAGGAATATTCTTGCCTCAGACTTTGGATTAATAGCTAAGAGGGGAGGAGACGGCAATCTACAAGTATTCGTAACCAACTTGATCAATACACAACCCCTGGCAAATGTAAATATTGAAGTATTCAATTATCAACAACAAGTGATTCAGTCTGGAATGACTGACAATGAAGGTAAATTGACCATTCGGCTCGACCAGAAACCCTTTATATTGGTTGCCTCACAAAATGAGCAACGGGGATATTTAAAATTAAATGATGGTGTATCGCTTCCATTGAGTACATTCAACGTACAGGGAGCTGTTGTTCAAAAAGGTATCAAAGGGTTTTTGTACGGAGAAAGAGGGGTATGGCGGCCTGGGGATACATTGCATTTGAGTTTCATCCTTGAAGATAAAAACAAACTTATTCCGTCAACTCATCCGGTTATTCTTGAATTATTTAATCCACAGGGCCAGCTGGAAAAGAAGATTGTAAAAAATGAAAGTGTTGGCGGGTTTTATAATTTTAGTGTAAATACAAAAGAAGATTCCCCTACAGGCGATTGGTTAGCAAAAGTTTCTGTAGGAGGAGCTACCTTTAATAAATCCTTGAAAATAGAAACCATTAAGCCAAACCGTTTAAAAATTAATATTGATTTTGGTGTAAATAAATTGGTAGATGGGGATATTAAAGGTAATCTGGAAGTGAAATGGTTGCATGGTGCAATCGCAAAGAATCTGAAGGCCGAATTTGATGTAATTCTAACCCAGTCAACTACTAAATTTGAGGGATATCAGGATTTTATTTTTGATGATCCGGCAAGGGAATACTATAGTGAAAGCCAGAAAATTTTTGATGGTGCTGTAGATGATCAGGGCAAGGCAATTATACAAACCAGGATTAATGTGGAAGGTACTGCACCTGGTATGCTAATGGCTAATTTTAAAGGCAAAGTATTCGAGGAAAGTGGTGATTTCAGCGTGGACAGATTTAGCATCCCTTACTATCCTTATAAATCATTTGTAGGGGTGAGAGTGCCTAAAGGGGATTTTAGAGGTATGTTACTGACCGATACTTTACATACAATTAATATAGTGACTATTGATACCAATGGAAAGCCAGTATCCAAAAATGGCGTTGAGGTAGAAATCATGAAACTTGACTGGAGATGGTGGTGGGATAATAGCCAATCAAATATTGCCAATTATGTGAGTAGCAGGCACAATTCAGCCATAGCTAGTGGTAAAATAAATACTATCAATGGTAAAGGTGCATGGAAGTTTAAAATTAATTATCCGGAGTGGGGTAGGTTTTTGGTACGAGTTTGCGACCCGGAATCTGGGCATTGCACGGGAAAAGTGGTATACATAGATTGGCCAGGTTGGGCAGGTCGGGCACAGCGTGATATACCTGGAGGAGCTACGATGCTTTCTTTTTCTGCTAACAAGGAAAAATATGGGGTAGGTGAGGAGGTTCGTATTAATATACCTTCGAGCAATCAGGGCAGGGCATTGGTAAGTATTGAAAATGGCAGTAAGGTAGTGGCCAGTTATTGGGTAGAAACTCAAAAGGGGGAAACGCCATTTATGTTTACTACCACCAAAGAAATGACACCGAATGTTTTTGTAAATGTGACATTATTACAACACCACAACCAAACCGTTAATGATCTTCCCATCAGGCTCTATGGTATTATCCCCATTTTGGTGGAAGACCCTCAAACAATATTAAAGCCGCAGATTGCCATGGCAGAAACTCTTAGGCCAGGCTCACCTGTAATAATGAAAATTTCTGAAGCAAATGGTAGAGCTATGGCCTACACCATTGCAGTGGTGGATGATGGATTACTCGACCTTACCAGGTTTAAAACACCCGATCCATGGAGTTCATTTTATGCCAGAGAGGCTTTAGGTGTAAAAACATGGGACCTTTACGATGATGTTATGGG
>JAEZCV010000199.1 GCA_023429985.1 Bacteroidota bacterium
CCTTATAACCAGGCCATCATGACTAATGGAACACTTTATATCTCCGGGCAAATCTGTCTCGATCCCGCTACGGGCAATTTAAAAAACCGCGATATCCAGGATGAAACCCACCAGGTAATGCAAAACCTGAAAACAATTTTGCAGGAAGCAGGGCTTACTTTCGACAATGTTGTAAAAACTACCATTTTCATTACTGATATGAACAAATTCAGTGAAATCAACGAGGTATATGGAAAATATTTCAATCGCGATTTTCCTGCAAGAGAAACAGTACAGGTATCTGCACTTCCGAAATTTGTAAATGTGGAGATCAGCATGATTGCCTGTCAATAATTAACCCCCTGAATTTGCGCACCCTGCTTGCAGGGTTTTTTTATCTTCATAGATCAAACCCTTCATGCGCAGCTACCTTTTCATATTATTTTCATGCTTTTGTTTGTGTGCCCAATCCCAGGAAACTCGAACCCCGGATAAAATATATGGAAAGCTGTTTGAAGATGTTCAGCTAAATGCAGTTTTCCACGACAGTAAAACATTTGTTGACTGCATTCCGAAATCAAGTCCGGAAGAAATTCTCGAACGCTACTTCCATCAGAAAATTGATCCTTCCAATAAAGTTTCGATGAGAGCTTTTCTTGAAGAGAACTTTTTTATTCCCGGTGATACCATTATTTCTTTCGCATCATCAAAAAATATTGTTCAACACATAAATTTTTTGTGGACGATTTTAAAAAGAGATAAAGATCCTTTGCAGGAAGGCAGTTCGCTGCTACCACTTCCGCATTCCTATATTGTTCCTGGGGGAAGGTTTCGCGAAGTATATTATTGGGATTCTTACTTTACCATGCTGGGTTTAAAAGAAAGCGGTGAGGTTGAGACAATTGAAAATATGATCAATAATTTTTCATGGCTCATCCAAAAATTTGGTCACATTCCAAATGGAAACAGAACTTATTACCTCACGCGTTCGCAGCCTCCATTCTTTAGCTTAATGGTAGATTTATTAGCTGAAATCAGTAATAAAGATTCTGTCAGAAATAAATATTCTGAAGCCTTAAAATCAGAATGGGAATACTGGAACAGCAAAAATAAAGCGGTTGATTTTAAAGATCCCGACACCGGAGAGTTTTTAAGGTATTACAGGTATTGGGATGAAGATTCCATTCCCCGGCAGGAAAGTTATCTTGAAGATGTTGAAACAGTAAACCGCGCTATTGAACTTGCCTTAAATGAAAATCCCCATTTTAATTTCGATAGTCTTCGATATGGTAAATACAGGCACCTTCGTTCAGCTGCAGAAAGCGGATGGGATTTCAGTTCGAGGTGGTTCAAAAAAAACGATGACCTTTCTTCTATTCACACAACCGATGTATTACCGGTGGACCTGAATGCATTGCTACAACATCTTGCCCTTGCCAATGGCTATTCAACGCTTTCAAAAAAAATGTTCAGAGAAAGATTTTACAATGAAAAAATAGGCTGGTATTGCGATTTTGATTTAGAAAAAAATGAAGTTCGCAACATACCTACACTTGCAGGAATGTTCCCTTTATTTTTAAAATTAGCCGATGAGGAGGATGCTGAACGTATTGTTCAATTTCTAAAAGATAATTTTCTGAAAGAAGGTGGTGTGGTAACCAGTTTGAATTATACCGGTGAACAATGGGATGCTCCCAATGGATGGGCGCCTTTGCAATGGATAACCATAGTTGGACTTGAGAATTATGGATATCATGAACTGGCAAAAGAAATTGCAGGACGATGGTTTGAACTCAACAAAAAAGTTTTTCTTGAAACAGGTAAACTAATGGAGAAGTATAATGTAGAGAATACTAACTTGAAGGCCGGTGGAGGTGAATATCCTTCCCAGGACGGTTTTGGCTGGACAAACGGGGTATTGCTGGCAGTTATGAATAAATACGGTTTTAATTGATCAGGAAATTACTAAAGAAAATTTTTACACGGCCTGTGCTTTGGTACATGAAAAATCATTCATCCAGACCAGTGCGTGAAAAAGTTTTTGCTGCACTGGATGATTTATATGAGGCTATTTTAGAGGGCGATGACTCCAAAGGTGTTATTATTCCCTTCGACATTCACACCGGGCGTTTTATAATTTTTTCGGACCATCACAAAGGAAGAAAGAATGGTGCTGATGATTTTATGATCTGCGAGCCCAATTATCTTGCGGCTCTGGATTATTACAAGGATAACGGTTATCATTATATTTCCCTGGGCGACAGCGAGGAGCTATGGGAAAATGTATGGCCTGCCATTAAAAAAAATCATAAGCCTTCATTTGAAAAAGAGGCATCTTTCATTCCTTCCAATGCTTTTATAAAAATTTTTGGCAACCACGATCTTTACTGGGATAATGATCCATTTGCGCCTATGCAATTAAAAGATATTTATGGCGAAACTGTACCCATATATGAAGGCGTGGTTCTTGAAACTAAAATTGGTGATAGAAGGATTCATATTTTGTGTACACATGGCCACCAGGGCGATGAGGTAAGTGATGGGAACTGGTTCAGTAAGTTTTTTGTATCAAGGATCTGGGCACCGTTTCAGTCTTTTTTAAATATCAATCCCAACACCCCTGCCTACGATGCAGAACTCAAAACACTTCATAACACAATAATGCACGACTGGAGTGAAAAACAAAGTAATCTATTTCTTGTTACCGGGCACACACACCAGCCGGTTTTTGAATCACTCACGCATCTTGAAAGATTGTACAGGCAACTGATTATTGAACAAGCCAGGGATGAAGGTGATCGCGATCAAAATAAAATTGATAAAATCAAAGAAGAGATCCGGTTTAGAAAATTTGAATATGAAAATGTTTCGGATGATTACCTGAATTTAAAACCAACTTATTTTAATGCAGGTTGCTGTTGTTATAATGATGGAGATATTACAGGGATTGAAATAGAACAAAATTGTTTTCGCCTGGTAAAATGGAGTTCGAAAAAAGGAAGCACCGAAAGAATGATCCTGGAGGAATCGCCAATAGAAGAATTATTAAAGGGCATATAAATATGCCCTTTCAATTAAAAATCCTTTGGTTGCAAACTGTTATTTTTCCTGTTCTGGTCGGGAAGTTTTTTATCAGGATCTAATATCACTTCCGTAATCTTTGTTGTGGTAGGAACACGGAAACTCCATTCTGCACCTCTTTGCCATACTTCAACCGGAAGGTTTATGTTATGCTCCTGTCCATTAGATTCTTTTACCAACACAGATACCGGCATGGGCATTTGTTCGTGGTTCTGAATAGTAATGCTTGCGCCATTCCCGGGATTATTTGAAACATATTGAACGCCTTTCACACCCTGGTCGAGCTTCCAGTTATTAAATATCCACGACCTCCAGAACCATGCAAGGTCTTCGCCACTTACATTCTCCATTGTACGGAAAAAATCCCATGGTGTAGGGTGTTTATAAGCCCACCTGCGAATGTATTCGCGGAAAGCGTTATCAAATCTTTCAGGACCTAAAACCACATCACGCAATGCATCTAACATTATGGCCGGCTTTAAATAAGCACCCACTCCTAAATTATATTGTTGCATAACATCGGGGTGTGTGAACAATACGTCGAGTCTTTCACTAAAAGCAACACGCGCCATATCGTCGGGCGGGAAAAATGAAAATTTTGCAAACTCGCCATTATTGAATTCTCTGGTAGAAATTCCATTAATGAATGTATTAAAACCTTCATCCATCCATGCATATTTTCTTTCGTTAGATCCAACGATCATCGGAAACCAGATGTGTCCGAATTCGTGATCGGTAACACCCCATAAATCACCGCCACTGCTTTCCGAACTGCAGAATACAATTCCGGGATATTCCATCCCACCAACAATTCCTGCAACATTAATGGCAGCGGGATAAGGATATTCAAACCAAAGTTTTGAATAATGCTCAATACTTGCCTTTACAAATTCGGTGCTTCTTTGCCAGCCATCTTTTTTTATACTTTCAACCGGGTACACACTCATGGCCAGCGATTTTTTTCCACTGGGAAGATTGATTCTTGCAGCATCCCACACAAAAGCCTTTGATGCAGCCCATGCCACATCGCGTGTATTTTCCATTTTAAATTTCCATGTAAGATTGCCGCCTTTTGGCCTTGAGTTCGGATCACGCACCTCCTCTGCTGCCCGCAGCACAACTGTTTCATCACTGTTACGTGCACTTGCTAATCTTTGCAG
This sequence comes from Bacteroidota bacterium, assembly GCA_023429985.1. Classification (GTDB taxonomy): domain Bacteria; phylum Bacteroidota; class Bacteroidia; order Chitinophagales; family Chitinophagaceae; genus Flavisolibacter. Next base: position 4,221 of record JAEZCV010000199.1, read on the forward strand.
TTGCGTGGCAGTCATCACTTCTTTTTCATTCAATAACTCACCGGAACCAACAACAATAAGATCTGCAGGCGCTGTAATATGAAATTCAACATCACCATAAGTCAGATAGAATTCACCTGCCCCAATATAAGGAAGCGTGTTCCATCCCTGGATATCATCATATACTGCCATGCGGGGAAACCATTGGGCAACTTCATAAATCCATCCGTTTCTTGTTCGCAGCCTTCCCATCCTGTCGGTTCCATACTGGGGAACGGTGAACTGGAAGGCCATAGAAAGGGTTACCTTACTTCCTTTTGGAGCCATTGGATGATTCAGCCAAACCTGCATCCTTGTGTCGGTTTCAGTATACTTAGGATTGTATTTTTTATCGTTTGCAGAAACAGCAAGATTTTTAATTACAAATCCATCTGTAAAATTTGAATTGGCCCATCTTCCTCCCGTTTGCGTTGTGGTTGCGGAGCCTCTTGAATCCTGCCTGTAAATATTCTGATCCATATGTACCCATAGAAATCCAAGTTCATCGGGTGAATTATTGGTATAGGTTATTTCAATGTTTCCACTTACCTGGTGCTTTCCTGTATCTATGGTTACAGCTATCTTATAGTCAGCCCTGTTCTGCCAGTAGTCGGGACCCGGCGCTCCATTGCTGCTGCGGAAAGTATTTGGTGCATGTGGATAAAAACCAGGTTCAAATGCTTTCTTATGGTCGTATTTGGTTTGGGCAAAACCAATAATAAAAATGAAATTGGCTACCCATAACAAAGAGATTCTTTTCATATTTTCCTAATGTGGGTTGTAATATAAAATATTTAGGAGTGAAAATCTGAACCGATGCCCCATCCTGAATTTTTTTAGCAATTCATTCAACATTAAGTAGTACAATCATGTAAATATCGATTCAGCAAGAGCCACACTTTCAGGTTTCCCTACATCCAGCAGTTTACTCCCGGTATGATCAAAACCATAAATAGGATGTACTGCAGCAAGAGATAAATAAACTTCAATAATTGAAAATTTGCCGGTAAAATCTATGAGATCAAAAATGGCTGGTTCAAAAACAGCAAGGCCGCTAAATGCTTTCTCAATTAACACATCGGCACCCATGCTGATTCTTTCCTCACCGGTAGATCTATTTCTCCAGCCGCAAAGTCTTTCCTGCTCATTAAACAGCAAATAGCGTGATGTGTTGCGCTTTGTTACTGCCAGTGTAACCAGGGCCTTTCTTTCTTCATGCGACAGAATTATTTTTCCCAGGCTGGTGTCGGTAAGGATATCTACATTAATGGTTACAAACCTGGAATCCTGCAAATATTTTCTGGCCTTAAGTAAACCGCCTCCTGTTTCAAGAACAGCATCGGATTCATCGCTGATCTCAACCCTGCTTCCCCAACCATTATTTTTCTCAATGGCATCAATAATCTGATCTGCAAAATGATGCACGTTCACTACTACATCAAAAATGCCGGCAGATTGCAGGTATTCAATATTCCTCTGTAAAAGCGATTTGCCGTTAACAACGGCAAGAGCTTTGGGATGATGGTTGGTCCAGGGTTTAAACCTTGTTCCCAGACCTGCAGAAAATATAATTGCTTTAATATTTGAACTGCTGCTTGGTTGATTCATCTTAATCTTCCCTTCTATTAATTAGGCTGAAGTGGATTTTTCCATCCTTTTTCTTCCTGTTCGCGGTGGCAAAGTTCAACTGAAACCTTGTATTTGTTATGAAGATGCCGTGCCAAAGCATCGGCAGCATACACACTTCGGTGTTGTCCACCTGTACATCCAAAATTCACACATAAACTGTCAAACCCACGCTTGATGTATTCTTCAACCGATATATCAACAATGTCGAAAACACTGTTGAGAAAATCTTCCATCCTGGTTTGTCTTTCCAGGTATTCGATCACCGGTTTATCGCGGCCATGAATTTCCTTATATTCTACATGACGCCCCGGATTGTCAATGCCACGACAGTCGAAAACAAATCCGCCGCCATTGCCCGAATTATCATGTGGTATGCCTTTTCTATAGGAGAAGCTGCAGATCTTCACTACCAGTGTTGTAATTTCATTTGCCTGGATGGGAGTAAACCTTTGGATCACTTCTTCCTCAATACATAAGTTCATCACCCGCCGGAACTCCGGCACAACAATTCCCAGGCTGTTGTTCTCAACAAACCATTTCAGGTTTTTTAAGGCAAGCGGAATGCTGGTAAGAAATTGAGCCTTCCTTTCAAACAATCCCCTGAAACCATAAGCGCCCAATACCTGCAATAATCTTATTAGAACATAACCATTGTACTGGCTGCGGAAAACTTCTTTATCCAGCGACATATTAGTAACCGAATCAAATGAATCCATGTAATCATCCAGTAATTTTTCTTTCCAGTCGTCGGGAAGATTTGCTCTTGCCTGCCAGATGATGCTGGCTGCATCATATTGGGGAGCACCTTTCATACCACCCTGGTAATCGATAAAATAAACCTGGCCATCATCCTTTACCATAATGTTGCGGCTCTGGAAATCGCGGAACATGAAAAATTTATATTCCGTATGAGTGAGGTAGTTGCTTAATGCTTCAAAATCGTCTATCAGCTTTTGCTTGTCGTAGGGCTTGCGCAAGGCATCTAAAAAATAATATTTAAAGTACAGCAGGTCGGCCATAATTGCCTGCTTGCCAAATTCCTTGTTGGTAAGGCACCGGTCGTAATCCAGTCCGTCATCGCCTTCCACCTGTAACCTTGCCAGCTGGTGCAGACTTTCGCGGAAAAGATTGTAAACATCGCGGGTGGTACCTTTCTCCTCCAGAACATCCAGCAGGGAAACATCGCCCAGATCTTCCTGCAGGTAAATGGTTTCATCTTCACTGATGGCAAAAATGGAGGGCACATGAAGATCCAGCGTTTTAAAATGCTCTGAAAAATAAATGAAAGTGCGGTTTTCTTTAATGTTC
>JAEZCV010000201.1 GCA_023429985.1 Bacteroidota bacterium
TAAATCCATAATCATAAGTAGACGTACTGGCTGTTTCGTAGTCCTGCTCCTTCCCATTAAACCCATACCTATAACTTCCCGAAGCTGAAAACTTCCTACCCGGCATCATCATCCCAAAAGGATAATAATCATTCGCAGAAATTACTTCCGCCTCGTAATAGTCTATCAAAGAGCCGCTTAAAGTTATGGGAATTCTTCTGTCGCTGATGGTCACCAGCACCCGCCTTAGCTATCGCTTCGGCGGGCAGGCATTCCCTAAATGGTTAGTAAGTTCATAGCGTTTGCTGCCTCTTTCAAATGGTAATATAAATCCCCGCTCCGGCAAGGTTGATAAGTAAATGGAATTGTCCACGACATTTTCTACACGCTGGTTTACATGGAATATTCCCAGCCTGCTACTGCCATATAAATGTAGCTCTGTTTGAACCGGTGGGCAGCAACATGCACAAGCGCAGATTATGACCGGAAGGCGAGCATATAAAGGTAGACAGCGAATGGACTATCTTTTACATTTCCAGCTTCATTGATAGGACATAGTAGCTGTCCGAACGAAATAAGTTGAGCAGAAAATAGAATGACAAACCCAATACCCCAAAAAGGCATTGCACCAAAAGCAACCTTCAAGGATATAAAAGATTTGCGTTGGTGCAATGGTTTGGCATATCTATTTGCCGAAACTTATTGAGAGAGACCTATTTTCCTATGATTTTATAAACCCAACTAATTTAGCACAATACCCACTTAACTAGTAACTGCTACCTAAAAAACTTCCTGATATCCGCTTTAAACTTCTCTTTGTCAAAATCCGATAACTTTTTGGGTAGGACCTCCAAGTTGGATAATGAGCTTAATATTGCACAAGCTAACAGTTCCTTAAATTCTTCCTCTGTAGCTTTAGTAACATCGTGAAAACTTAATTTGATATCATAAGAAAATACACCGACCAATTTTGTGCTACTTCCATTAAGTAAGTCGACTTTATCAGTATGCCTGTATTGAGGTTTCCTCACTTTAAAAAACGTTTCAAATTCAGGTTTCACACAAATTAAACCGATATAGAAATGGCGAATATCAGCCCCATAATTTTTATCATGAAAATAATCCTTCAACCTGTTTGCCAAATCAAGCACCAGTTTATTCTTATTTCCATCAAGATTTGATTCTTGCGTTATATAAAATTCCATATTACCTAAATATTTTATTGCCTGGTGGCAAGTGCCCGTTTTGTATGAAATATGTGTAAATCTTCGTTTTCTCCATAACTTTAATTTGAACTTGATTTCCAAAAAACTCTGGAAACATTTGGACATTGTTTGATTTTAAATAAGTTTGGGAATATCTGCCAGTCCCTTGCGTCGTTTCTCCAAATTTCCAAACATCGCCAATGTTTAAATTCATACTTCCTGCATTACAAGTATAGCACGGGTAGTTACCGGGTTTTGTTGCTTTTAATGAATATTGAAACCCTTGCGGTCCTCCTGCACGTCTTAAAATAGTTTCAATCTCACTTTCCATTTTTGATATATAATAAGCTGTCCCTAAAAACAAAACTCCATGTGCTACCCATTTCCAAGGCAGAAAGTCCGAAGGGTCGGGTATAGCTGCGTCAGTGGCTTGACCAGCCCTAATTGCTAATGTAAACGCATAGCTCGCCCTAATGGAGGAAATACGGTTTTGAGCTTCAGCCAACGCTTGAGTAGGATTTGTAAACATCAGAGATTTCTCTGCTAAATCAGGTGAAGATCTGACCACACCGTCTTGTTTAAAAAATCCGTAATCCCCTAATTCAATTTTTGAACCATCTGATGACGTGTAAGTATAACCATTAGCTCTAAATTTTGCATCAGAACCATATAATTCAGCTGCGTCATCTTGGTTCGCAACTCTATTGTCATATATCATTTGCCCATCTGCTGTTTCCACCCATTCATCCAACGCTCCAGTTGGGTCAATATTGCTAATAGGGTTATTACGAAACCCGTTAAAGGGCGTCCAAGACACACGTTCATGGGTTCGCGGGTCAACATTCCAACGCCTAACAAGTCTCGGGTCATACTCCCAAAATTCAGCCGTGTAACTATTTCCAATTACTTTAATCTCGTTGCTCATTTCTTGACCACCAAAGCCATATCGATAATTTCCGATATTATAAACCCTCCCCGGCATCATCATCCCAAAAGGATAATAATCATTGGCAGAAATCACCTTTGAATTAATGCTGCGAGGCATTGTATCCCTCCGACCAACTACATCTTTCCTTGAATAATTCCTACAGATAAAATTGTACTTTATAAAGTTTTCATTCTATGGAATTCCGACAAAAAATCCCGACAAAAAACTAGTCTGCAAATAAGGTTCTTGAAAATCATTACCTTTTCACTGATATGAATACAGGCCACTCCATTATTTACTTATTTTAGTCTTGCCTAATTAGTTCAGAAATAAATAAAATTATAGTTATAACCATTGTAGGCTCCCCCTTTTTTAGTGCCATTGCTAGTTAGAGTTTTCAAATTTAATTTCTTTTTCCTTTTTGACCGCTTTATCCACTACCGGCCGCGCTTCAATTTGTTTTAATGTTT
>JAEZCV010000213.1 GCA_023429985.1 Bacteroidota bacterium
ACTCACCATTCACCATTCACCACTCACTATTCACTATATTCGCCTTATGAGAAAGATCGTTTTCATTACCGGCGCTACCGCAGGTTTTGGAGAGGCAATAGCCCATAGTTTTGCGTCTAATCAATACCATTGCATTTTAACCGGGCGAAGATCTGAAAGGCTTGAGGCTTTAAAGAACAAGCTCGAAAAAACCTATAAGGCTCCCTGTTATACCTTATGTTTTGATGTTAGAGATAAAATTGCAGTTGATGAGGCAGTAAATAAGTTGCCGGCTGACTGGAAGCAAGTAGATGTACTGGTGAACAATGCCGGCCTTGCATTGGGCCGCGATCTTTTTGATGCTGCAGAAATTGAGGACTGGGATACGATGATAGATACTAATGTAAAAGGATTGCTTTATGTATCTAAAGCTGTATTACCCTACATGATTGAAAATAAAAAAGGCCATGTAATTAATATCGGTTCCATTTCGGGAAAGGAAGTTTACGAAGGAGGGAGTGTTTATTGTGCTTCGAAATCGGCTGTGGATGCCATTTCCAAAGGCATGCGTATCGATCTGTTGAAACATAATATTAAAGTTACCGCCATTCATCCGGGTGCGGCAGAAACCGAATTTTCACTTGTTAGATTTAAAGGAGCGTCAGATGTTGCGGGAAAAGTTTACGAAGGATTTACGCCCCTCGATGCAAAGGATGTTGCAGAAATTGTATACTATGCTGCCAGTCTGCCTGCTCATGTATGCATCAATGATCTTGTAGTTACCTGCACCCAGCAGGCCAATGCTTATCATGTAAATAAATCGGGTTCGCTTAAATAAAGAGAATGAATTTTATCAATTACAATGGTAAAATTATTCCGGCAAACCAGCCTGCTCTTATTGCCGCTAACCGGGGTTTTAAATATGGTGATGGCATTTTTGAAACCCTGCGGTTTGAAAATGGTAAGCTGCCTTTAAAACGGTTGCATTTTGAAAGAATGATTTCCGGACTAAGTGCATTGAATATTCTTTGTAAAGAAAATTTTCCTCGTTTAATTGAAAAGGATATACTGGAACTTTGTTCATTGAATAATATCACGCCGGTTGCACGGGTTAGAGTAACCGTATTCCGCGAGGAGAATAATGAAGCGGGTTATGTAATTGAAGCAAATGCATTTGATCAGTCACCCGGGGTATGGCTGAATGAAGCAATAGAAATTTGTTTATACAGAAATGCTGTTAAGGGCACAGATAAATTTTCTAATTTGAAAAGCTGTTCATTTCTGCCTTATACCATGGCCTCTGTTTTTGCCCGATCTTCAGGTTATGATGATGCCCTGATTGAAAATCATCAACACAGGATTGCAGATAGTTCAATAGCTAATGTTTTTATAATCAGGAACAGCGAAATAAGTACACCAGCTTTATCCGAAGGTTGTGTAGCAGGAGTTATGAGAAGGTTCTTAATGGAAAATCTCTCAAAGAATTTTAATATAAGAGAAGCAACATTAGATGTAAATGATCTTGAATCTGCGGATGAGATCTTTCTTACAAATGCATTGCGAGGAATTTTAAAGGTTAAAAGATTTGAGAAGATACATTTCAGGCATTCAACTTTGATTCAGGAAATTCACCGGCAACTGGTGCATCATTTGCAGGAGGAAGTGGCAGGTCATGAAGGATAAACTCAACATATTCTGGTTTCGCCGCGACCTGAGGCTTGATGACAATAAAGGATTGATGGAAGCCCTGCGTGCCGGTCTGCCGGTTTTACCTTTATTTATTTTCGATAAAAACATTCTTGATGAACTGGAAGATAGATCTGACCGCCGTGTAGATTTTATTCATCAGGCACTGGAAAGTTTGCAGTCAAAGCTAATTGAGGCGGGTTCCACATTGATTACAGTTTATGGCGATCCCGAAGAGGAGATCATTAGTTTGACGAAAGAGTATGAAGTTTCGGCTTTGTTTACCAATCATGATTATGAACCTTATGCGATCAAAAGGGATACGCATGTAAAGGATCGATTGAAGGAATTGAATATTCGATTTTTAAGTTTCAAGGACCAGGTAATTTTTGAAAAGAACGAAGTGGTGAAGGATGATGGTAGTTTTTATTCTGTTTACACTCCTTTTTCCCGGAAGTGGAAGTCATTGCTCCATGATGAAGCGTTAAAATCTGCATTCTCAGAAAAATATCTCGATCAATTGTATAAGCAGCCAGCAAAAGAAGTAATTGCCCTTGAGAAGATAGGATTTAAAAAAACCGGTATTTCTTTCAACCTCGATTATAATATTGGTGTAATAAGTAATTACCAGTTAACACGAAATCTTCCTTTCATTGAAGGCACTTCCCGTGTGGGTGTTCATTTACGATTTGGAACGATCAGTATCCGGAAACTTGTTGCACATGCTGTTGCCACAAATGAAACTTTTTTAAATGAACTGATCTGGAGAGAATTCTTCATGCAGGCGCTCTGGCATAAGCCGCGGCTTGAGTATGAATGTTTTAAAAAGAATTATGATGCAATAGAATGGAGGAATAACGAAGAGGAGTTTAGGAAGTGGACCGAAGGCAGAACAGGTTTCCCGATTGTTGACGCAGGCATGCGCGAATTAAATGCTACGGGATTCATGCATAACAGGGTGCGGATGATTACAGCGAGTTTCCTGGTGAAACATTTATTGATCGACTGGCGCTGGGGAGAGGCATATTTTGCAAAAAAATTATTGGACTACGAACTTGCTTCCAACATTGGTAACTGGCAATGGGTTGCAGGTTGCGGATGTGATGCAGCACCTTATTTCCGGATATTCAGTCCGGATGCACAGGTAAAGAAATTTGATTCAAAATTAGAGTACGTCAAAAAATGGATACCTGAATTAAATGAATTTGATTACCCTTCCCCGATGGTGGATCATTCTATGGCCAGGGAAAGATGTCTCCGGGTTTTTAAGGCTGCCCTGGCTTCAGGGTGAAACAGCAGGGTCTTTCATTCGATTTTTTTCGTAGATCATTTGAAAAGCGTCAATAGCTTTTTTCCCCTCTTCTCCAAGGTCGGAAGTATAATCGTTTACATAAAGTTCAATGTGTTTTCGCATAACCGCCTCATCCATTTCCTGGGCGTTTTCTTTTACATAGGAACTAATTTCAGGATAATTATTCCATGCGTATTCTATGCTTTTTTTAATCAGCAGACTGATTTTGGATTGCAGTTCAGAAGCAACAGTTCTTTTAATTCCAATGCATCCCAGGGGAATGGGCAGTGATTGTTTTTCTTCCCAGATGGCTCCCAGGTCAACTACTTTATGCAGGCCTTTCTGCTGATAGGTAAACCTGTTTTCATGAATGATAACACCAAGGTCCACTTCTTCATTCAAAACTGCATTTTCGATATGGGAAAACACCATGAAAACTTTTTTATCAATTGCAGGGAAGGCAAAGTTCAATAAAAAATGCGCTGTGGTATTTTCTCCCGGAACTGCAACAGTGCAATGGGATACATCCGGAAGGTCCACCATTTTTTTCGCTATAAGTAAAGGGCCAACTCCCTTGCCCAGTGCCGCACCTGTCTTTAATAAATTGTATGTATTGCTGTTATTGAAAAGCGCAGGAAAACTAAGTTTGGTAATATCCAGCTTACCCACACCAGCCCATTCATTCAGCGTTTGTACATCTTCAGTAACCACCTCAAATTCAAATTCTCCGGTGTCGATCTTTTTGTTTACCAGCGCATCAAAAATAAAGGTATCATTTGGGCAGGGTGAAAATCCAAGACTAAGTTTCATTTGTAATAATTTTTATCTGGTTGATGATTGCTTCATTTAAGTTTTGAATGGCCGCTTCCATTTCCCATTTTGACTTATCTCTTTCACCCGCATAGTTTGAAACAGCGCGAAGCTGTAAAAAAGGAATATTTTCCATTAGCCCAACATAATGCAAAGCGGCACCTTCCATGGTTTCAAGTGCCGCTCCCAATTGCAGGGAATAATATTCCATTCTGGCGGCAGCCGTACTCACTTCGTTTACCGTTATAGCATCTGCAAAAGGGATACCCGATTGCTCCAGAATCAGGCTATTGGCTGAAAGTTTTCCCGATTTATGTGGAAAATCATTTTCTTCCGCCAGTTTCAATGCAAAGATCGAATGAAAACTTCCTTTTTCTTCAACTCCCATATCGCCAATGATTTCGTGCCTTATGGTACGCACACTGCCTAAAGGAATCATTTTATCGAAGGAGCCTGCAATACCTGCCTGCAGAATAAAATCAGGATTTTGTTTTAGAACTTCCCGCGTAATGCTGTATCCGGCAGCCAGCAATCCAACCCCGGTGATGTTTATAGATATTTTATTATTTCTTTCAAGCCAGGCCCTTGATGGTGCAATTTCAAATTCCGTGGCGGCACATAATAAAATTTTCATACCCAAAATTCGGGATTATACCGTTCACTCAACCATTACCTTTGTAACTTGTTTGATACAGGTATGGGAAATAAAATAGCAGTAACAAGAAGGGAACATTTTAACGCTGCCCACCGTTTATATAAGAAGGGATGGACAGAAGAGGAAAATGCAGCCGTATTTGGAAAATGCAGTTTTCCAAATTTTCATGGCCATAATTATGAACTGGAAATAAAGGTAGTAGGCGAGATAGACGATGAAACAGGATTTGTAATGGATATGAAAAAGCTGTCGGACCTCGTAAATGAACATGTGCTGGAAAAACTGGATCATAAAAACCTTAATGTTGATGTAGAGGAATTTAAAAACCTAAACCCAACAGCGGAAAACATAGCGATAGTAATTTTCAATTTATTAAGGCCAAAGATCAATCAGTCACTGGAACTTTATATTCGTTTGTATGAAACCCCCAGGAATTTTGTGGATTACCCGGCCTGACCTCATTCATCTTTAAATCATATACATGGCATTCAGGAAAACCGAAAGTTTTGATGCAGATACTACAGAAGGCTTAATGAATAATTACAGCAACATTATTAGTTTGCTGGGTGAAGATGTTGAAAGAGAAGGGTTGCAGAAAACCCCGGAAAGAATGGCTAAGGCTATGCAGTACCTTACACATGGTTACCAGCTGGATGCAGTTGGTATTTTGAATTCGGCAAAATTCAGGGAACAGGTTAGCGAAATGGTTATTGTAAAGGATATTGAATTATTCAGCATGTGTGAACACCACCTTATACCTTTTTTTGGAAAAGCACATATTGCTTATATACCCAATGGTTATATTACTGGTTTAAGCAAGCTTGCACGTGTGGTTGAAGTTTTTTCAAGGCGATTGCAGGTGCAGGAGCGGTTAACTTCACAGATTTTAGAAAGCATTAAAGAAAGCCTTGATCCATTAGGTGTGGCCGTGGTAATTGAAGCCAAACATCTTTGTATGATGATGAGGGGCGTACAAAAGCAGAATTCCGTAACCACCACTTCGGCATTCGATGGTGAATTTTTAAGCAATCATGTTACCAGGAATGAATTTTTAAAGCTGATCTCTGCTAAATTGTCCTGAAAGACGAGTATTTCGTCAGCAATTTAATAGTGCATTATACCTTCAGTTGCTTACTTTTGCGGTCAATCGGATTTATGAAACATGCATTTGTTTTTCCCGGGCAGGGCGCACAGTTTCCCGGCATGGGAAAGTCGCATTATGAAAACAGTTCCTTTGCAAAAAAAATCATTGAGCAGGCCAATGAAATACTTGGCTTCCGCATTTCGGATATTATGTTCAATGGAAGTGAAGAGGACCTGAGGCAAACCAACATCACCCAGCCTGCCATTTTCTTACATTCGGTAATTGCATTTAAAAGCATCCAGGAATTCAAACCCGACATGGTGGCCGGTCATTCCCTTGGAGAATTTTCTGCACTGGTTGCCAATGGCAGTTTAAGTTTTGAACACGCCGTTGAACTGGTGAGCTTAAGAGCAAAGGCCATGCAAAAAGCCTGCGAAATGAATCCTTCTACCATGGCTGCGGTAATTGGTCTTGAAGATGAAAAAGTAGAATCAATCTGCAGGGAAGTTGAATCAGAAACAGGTGAAGTTGTTGTTCCGGCTAATTATAATTGTCCTGGTCAGCTGGTTATTTCAGGATCCATCAAAGGCGTTGAAATTGCATGTGAAAGATTAAAAGCTGCAGGCGCAAAACGCGCATTGTTATTACCTGTTGGTGGTGCATTTCATTCGCCATTAATGGAGCCTGCAAGAAAGGAACTTGAGGCAGCTATTCAGTCAACAACATTTCATACTCCTTCATGCCCGGTTTACCAGAATGTTGTTGCGAGAGGTGTAATAGACAAAGAAGAAATAAAAGAAAACCTCATTAACCAGCTAACCGGTGCTGTAAGGTGGACACAATGTGTAAAAGCCATGGTCAACGACGGTGCTTCCCGTTTTACTGAAGTAGGTCCGGGAAAGGTATTGCAGGGACTGATCTTAAAGATTGATAAATCTGTGAGTGCCGAATCCATTGGATAGGATCCCGTAAATATTTATTATCAAATTTTTTTAAAATGAAATGGCACAATTGATCCAGTCGGGATCAAAACTGGTGTTGTATTTTTTATAAAAGTTAATAGCTGTTTCATTCCAATCCAGCACCTGCCATTGCATTCCATTCAGTTTTTTCTTTTTGGCCTCGGCGATCAGTTTTTCAAACAACAATTTTCCTAATCCTTTGCCACGCATTTCTTCGGTGATGATCAGATCTTCCAGGTACATTCTTTGTCCTTTCCATGTACTGAACCTGATATAGTAGAGTGCAAATCCCTGCACCACGCCATCAACTTCAGCAACAAAGGCCCACCATACAGGCCTGCTGCCAAATCCGCTTTTTTCAAAATGGTCGTAATCAACTACCACTTCATTCGGAGATTTTTCATATACTGCCAGTTCTTTTACCAGTTCTAATATTCGTGGGCAATCTTCCTTTACTGCCTTTCTGATTCTTATTTCCATTTTTCGATTTTTAATCCAGTGCCTGTTGCAGGTCGGCAACTATGTCTTCAATATTTTCGATTCCTACATTCATGCGAATGAGTCCATCTGTAATTCCATAAGTTTGTTTTTGTTCTTTTGAAACGCCATAATGTGTCATGGATGCAGGGTGCGAAAGCAGGGTATCAACCGTTCCCAGCGAAACTGTTCTTGTGCACATTTTGAGTTTGTTTAAAAAATTAATGCCTCCTGAAATTCCTTTTTTCAATTCAAAACTCAACATGCCGCCCGGGTGTTTCATTTGTTTCAATACTAAGGAATGATCAGGATGAGATTCCAGGCCTGCATAATTTACAGTTGCCACGGCGGCATGGTCTGAAAGGAAGCGGGCCACTTTCATGGCATTGCTGCAATGCCGTTCCATTCTTATTTCAAGGGTTTTAATGCCCTGCGTAAGTAAAAATGCATCAAAGCCATTTGAATTTCCTCCCAGTAGCCTGTGTACCCTGGTAACCTGGTCTCGCATCTTATCCAGATCTCTTCCCAATAATATGCCACCAATAGCTGTTCCATGGCCGTTTAAAAACTTTGTTGTGGAGTGAACCACAAAATCTATATCATATTTAAATGGTTGCTGCAGGTAAGGTGTGGCAAAAGTATTGTCGCAGGCTGTTAACAGCCCGTGTTTTTTTGCAATGGAAGAAAGCAATGCCAGGTCAACACACTGGATGGTTGGGTTGGCCGGGGTTTCCATAAAAAGCATTTTTATGGAAGGATCGTTTTTGATTTTATCTTCTACTACCTGGGGGTTTCTGAGGTCAGCAATTATGGCTTCAATTCCCAGGGCTGGCAGCACCTTGGTGAGCAGGTCATCGGTTCCGCCATAAAGAGAATAATGTGTAAGTATTTTTTCACCTTTTTTCAGGTTAGAAAGAAATAAAGTGGAAAGGGCAGCCATACCTGAAGCATGCAAAATTCCTTTTAAAGAAAGCCCGGTACCAAAAGCTTCCAGGGCGGCAATTTTATTTTCTGCTTCTGTAATGGTTGGATTACCCCACCGGCCATAGATATAGCCTTCTTCCTCGCCGCTGAACCTTTTCATGCCTTGTTCTGCTGAATCAAAAACATAAGTGCTGGAAGCATATATGGGGGTTTGGTGGGCCATTCTTGGCTCTTTTTCATGTCCGCCATGTACAGATGTTGAGCCAAAACCTTTGTAAAAATTATTTTTAGACATAGCTGCGGTTTTCCTGATTAGTTTTGTTCAAAAGTATAAGATTAGAATGAAAGCAATTTTTCTTCAGCTGGCAGGCTTTAATGTTTGGGCTAATGAAAGTTTACTGAAAGTTTTAAGCCAGTTGCCAGAATCAAAACTGGAAGAAAATTTTGCAAGCAGTTTTTCCACTATCACAAAAACTGTTTTGCATATGTATGATGCGGAAATGATATGGTGGCAAAGGTTAAAGCTGCGTGAAAAACCTGTTGTTCCCAGTGAATCTTTTACAGGCAATTTTGCAGAACTTGCTCAATTGGTACTAACGCAAAACCGTCAATGGATGCAGTGGATTCAACAGGCGCAGGAACATATGCTGCTGCATGAATTTATCTATCATAATTCAAAAAGGGAACAATTCAAGCAGCCGGTTTACCAGGTGTTGCTGCAGGTTTTTAACCATGGCACCTATCACCGGGGGCAACTGGTGAACATGCTCAGGCAGGCAGGAATGGAGAAGATACCTCAAACCGATTTTATTGTTTATTCGAGAAAGAAATAAGCACTATTTATCATTGTCGGGAGGCGGAACAAGTTCTGGAGAATCGGAATGAGTCAGGTCTTCCATGTTCCTTTCGTTAGAAATTTTTCCTGTTTCTTCCAGCATACGCATATCTTTTGCATCTTTCAGGAATTCGGAAGCGAAAATAAAATCGTTCAGTCTTTCATTTTTGCTGAAGATGATATCCTTGCTGCTTCCTTCCCATTCTTTATTGCCTTTGTACATGTAAATGATATGATCGCCCATTTCCATAACACTGTTCATATCGTGGGTATTTACCACGGTGGTGATCTGGTATTCCTGCGTAATGTCTTTTATCAACTGGTCGATCAAACCTGAGGTTTGCGGATCGAGGCCTGAATTGGGTTCATCTACAAAAAGATATTTGGGATTTAAAACAATAGCACGGGCAATGCCCACTCTTTTCATCATACCGCCACTAATTTCGGCAGGAAATTTTTTATTGGATCCTTCCAGGTTCACACGCTCCAGCACCTCGTTCACTCTTTTCATTTTTTCTTTGCGTGTATCTTTTGTGAACATGTCCAGCGGAAAAAGAATGTTCTCTTCAACGGTCATGCTGCTGAAAAGGGCAGAACCCTGGAAAAGCATTCCTATTTCTTTCCTGATCTCTTTTTTCTGGTCAATGTTCATGGTAAGAAAATTATCTCCATGATAAAGGATCTCACCATGGTCGGGCTGAATCAGCCCCACCAAACATTTCATAAAAACGGTTTTCCCGCTTCCACTTGCACCAATGATCAGGTTACACTGGCCAGGATGCATTACTACCGAAACATCCTGTAAAATAGTTGTTCCATCAAAACTTTTCTTCAGGTTTTTTACATCTATCATTTACTACCTCTTAACTTAATAAACAAAGCCGGAATTAAAAGCGCCCAGCAAAATAAAGTTAGCATTTTAAAATAATGCGGCAGGTTTATATATGGTTTATCCTTATAAATACTGTACCAGGAAACAGGGAAAACATATCTTTTTATTTTTTGACTGATAGAATAAACAACCTCCTGGTTAACGCCTGAATGATAGTAGTATAAAGGGTGATTTTCCCTGTAAAACCGGTAACCCGGGATCCCTGAAGAATTTAAGGTATCATAGATGCCGGTTTTTTCATCTTTGATCAATAAAGAATTTGCTGAATTTACCTGGTTTTTTAATTCAATGAGGTTGAGAGGGTTTAAATGAATATCCCTGACATCCATTAACCCATGTGTTATATCCATTGCCCTCCATTTATTGCTCTTATCGTCGAAGAATTCATTCAGAACGTGATGATCGCCCGGCTTCATGATCTCAATGTTCCTGCTTTTTATTCCTTCCATTGAACAATAGAATGTAAATACATTTGAAATTGTACCACATTCAATAATGTTATTGCTGTTTAGAACTGGTATTTCAGATGCAAATCCCTCATACTCTTCCTTTATATAATTCGATCCAATTTTTGATTGAAAGCTGGCATAGATCATATTTCCAATAGCAATTGCCCTGGTTTCGGTTGAAGAAGAGGGGGCATACCATTTATTTTTTTCAGATTCAAATTCTGGCAGGGAAGCCTGAACTTTTTTAAATTCAATATTCCAGTTTCCGGAATCATTAAGATATAGTTCTTTGTAATTCTTAAAAGGATTAAACTGGAAGTATTCGCGATAAATAAAAATTAAAACATTCAGAACAGAAAGGATTATGAAAATAAGTACAAGCTTTTTATTTCTATTCACTTTGGCGGTGAAGCTGTTCATGAAAATTATTTTAACATGATGGCAGCAAGAATATAGTCGGCAAAAAGAACTGCAACGCAGGTAACTACAACGGCCTTGGTGCTGGCTCTTCCAATTTCAAGCGCACCACCTTTTACATTATACCCAAAATAGGCTGGTATACTCGATATTAAAAATGCAAAGGTATAAGCCTTTGCCAGGGCAAAGAAGGTGTTGTAAGGAATGAATCCCATAAACAAACCTTTATTGAATTCATCGCCAGAAATTATTCCGGATAATACTCCTGCAACTTTTCCACCCCATATACCAAGCATGGCTGCAATTACAATCAGCATGGGAATCACCACAAGGGCTGCAAGTATTTTAGGTGCAACAAGATAAGCTTTGGTATTTACGCCCATGATCTCAAGTGCATCAATCTGTTCCGATACGCGCATGTTTCCCAATTCTCCTGCAATCTTACTTCCTACAACACCCGACAGCACAATGGAAACGAGGGTGGGTGCAAATTCAAGAATTACGGTATCTCTTACCACCTGTGCAATTGTATATTTTGGAATGAGCGGACTGGTTAACTGGTAAGCGGTTTGAATGGTAGATACTGCACCCATGAAAATGGAGATGATCACCACAATTCCCAGGGATCCAATACCAATCTCGGAGCACTGGTGCATGAATTCTTTCCAATACATACGAAAGTTTTCCGGCTTGGAAAACATACCCCTGATCATCTTTATATACCTTCCTACATCAGTGAAAAAATTCATATCAGTTTTTCTTTATTCCGCGAGAAAATTAATCTATAATTTATTTTTAATCCTTTTCCACCATGGCGACCGCCTGATCATTTCATCTGTTTCAGCCTGTGTTTTTATCTGGGCATCCACAACTGCAATCGAAGCCATGTTCACAATATTTCTAACAGAACTTCCCAGTTGAAGGATGTGCACCGGTTTCTTCAGTCCTAATAAAATCGGGCCAATGGCATCTGCCGAACCCACTTCTTTCAACAGGTTATAGGCAATGTTGCCTGCCGCCAGGTTTGGAAAGATAAGTGTATTCACGTCCTTATCAACCAATTCGGAAAATGGATAATTTTCTTTCAGTAAATCATTATTAAAGGCAAGGCTCACCTGCATCTCTCCGTCTATGATCAGTTCCGGCATTTCCTGTTTTACAATTTCTCTTGCCCGGGCAACAATTGTTGCTTCACTGGAGCTGCTGCTTCCAAAATTAGAATAACTCAGCATGGCCACCCTTGGCTGGATATTAAAATGCCTTACCTCTCGCGCTACCATTAAAGTTATTTCAGCCAATTGTTCTGCGGTAGGGTGAAAGTTCACCGTTGTGTCGGCAAGAAATAAAGGCCCTTTTTTGGTTAGCATCAGGTACATGCCGGCAATACGGTTTGTACCTTCTTCCATTCCTATGCATTGAATGGCAGGGCGAATGGTATCGGGATAATTTTTTGAAAGTCCGGAAATCATAGCATCCGCATCTCCGGTTTCCACCATCATGCTTCCGAAATAATTCCTGTCCTTCATCACTTTCTTGGATTCATAAAAATTAAAACCTTTTCGGTTTCTTTTATTAAAAAACAGTTCGCCATACTGGTTGCGTTTTGCTTCCATGGCATCGCTGCGGGTATCGAAAATGGGAAGTCCCGAAAGATCTATACCATTACTTTGTGCAATTCCTTTGATCTTGATTTCATCTCCCAGCAAAATAGGATAGCCTATTCCCTCATCATAAACAATTTGAGCAGCTTTTAGGATTTTTGCATTGTCGGCTTCGGCAAATACAATTCGTTTTGGATCGCGCCTTGCTTTGCTTCCCAATACACGCATCACCTGGTGATCTAGTCCAAGCCTGCGATTGAGGTCATTTACATATCCTTCCCAATCGGTAATAGGTTTTTGTGCAACACCCGTTTCTATAGCTGCTTTGGCAACAGCAGGTGCAACGGTGGCGAGTAAGCGAGGATCCAGGGGTTTGGGAATAATGTACTCCGGTCCGAAGGTGATTGTTTTTGTATTATAGGCAAGATTAACGATATCCGGAACGGGTGTCTGGGCCATTTGTGCCAGGGCTTTTACGGCTGCGAGCTTCATGGCTTCATTGATCTGCGTGGCACGAACATCAAGCGCACCACGAAAAATGTAAGGGAAGCCAAGCACATTATTTACCTGGTTGGGAAAATCACTCCTGCCCGTGGCCATAATGAGGTCTTTCCTTGCACCTGTTGCTTCTTCCCATCCAATTTCTGGATCGGGATTGGCCATGGCAAATACAATAGGATTCTTTGCCATGCTTTTGATCATTTCCGCCGTCACAACATTACCAACACTTAATCCTACAAAAACATCGGCATCCTTCATAGCTTTTAAAAGTGTCAGGTCTTCTTTTGCATTGGCAAATTTTAATTTGAATTCTTCCAGGTCGTTACGGCCACGATGCAGCGGCCCGTTAATATCAAATACACAAAAGTTTTCCGGCTTTGCACCCAGTGAAACGTAAAGTTGTATGCAGGCCATGGCAGCAGCTCCGGCACCATTAATTACAAAACGAACTTTATCGATCTTTTTTTTCTGAAGCTGAAGCGCATTTAAAAGCGCCGCTGAACTAATGATGGCTGTTCCATGCTGGTCGTCGTGCATAACGGGTATGGACAACTGTTCGCGCAAGGCTTTTTCAATCTGGAAACATTCCGGTGCCTTGATGTCTTCGAGGTTGATGCCTCCAAATGTGGGTTCCAGCGCTTTTACGATGCTGATGAATTTTTCGGGATCGGTTTCATTCACTTCTATATCGAAAACATCAATGTCGGCAAAGATCTTGAATAGAACGCCTTTGCCTTCCATTACAGGTTTGCTGGCTTCCGGGCCAATATTTCCCAGGCCTAAAACTGCAGTGCCGTTGCTGATCACTGCCACCAGGTTTCCTTTAGCGGTATAGAGGTAAACATTATCTTTATTGGCTGCGATTTCTTTACAAGGTTCGGCAACTCCGGGGGAGTAGGCAAGTGAAAGATCGCGCTGGGTTTTAGTTTCCTTAGTGGGAACAACTTCGATCTTACCTGGTTTTCCTTCTGAATGATACCGTAACGCTTCCTGTTTTCTGAGATCCTTCTGCATTCAAAAAATTTTTCCGGTTTTGAGCCGGTATTATAGGTATTGAAATTCCTGTAAAAATAACATCATCTGTTCAAAGCAAGGAAGGCGCCCATGGTAGCCATAATTCCCATTCCCGTTTCTATGGCATTTTCATCTATGTTGAACCTGGGCGTGTGAACACCTGCTGTTATGCCCAGCTTTTTGTTGGCTGTGCCCAGGCGAAAGAAGCAGCCTGGTATTTGCTGAGAATAGAAGCCAAAATCTTCGGCTCCCATCCGCATTTCGGTTTCCTCAACTTTTCCTTCGGGCATAAATTCAACAGCAATAGCGCTGGCCATTTCATGAAGTTGTTCATTATTATAAACTGTAGGATACCCCACATCAATATTCACATCTATTTCGGCACCCATGGAATGCACCAGTTCTGTTGCATGTTTTTTAATGATATCGTGGGCACGAAAGCGCCATTCTTCATCCATGGCCCTGAAGGTTCCCATCAATTTCACTTCGGAAGGAATTACATTGGTAGTATTGCCTGCCTGGAAAGAAGTGATGGATAAAACAGAAGGTGCAAAAGGATCGCGGTTGCGGCTGATAACCTGTTGCAGTGAAACAATTAGTTGCGATGCAACGAGTATGATGTCGGTAGTAAAATGCGGCGCTGCAGCATGACCGCCTTTACCTTTTATAGTTATGTATATTTCATCGGCACTGGCCATAACTTTTCCGCTTCTGAAACTAAGTTTGCCCACTTCCAGTTGAGGGTTTACATGAAGAGCAGCAATTGCCGATGGTGCAGGATCTTTCAGCACACCTTCTTTAATTAATAAACTTGCACCGCCGGGATTTTTTTCTTCACCGGGTTGAAACACCAGTTTTACGGTTCCTTTCCATTCTTTTTTTGTTTCCGATAAAATTCTGGCAGCTCCCAGCAGGCAGGTGGTATGCACATCGTGCCCACAGGCATGCATGATGCCTGGCTTGGTAGATCTATAAGGTATATCATTTTCTTCCATTATAGGAAGCGCATCCATGTCGGCGCGCAGGGCAACAATTCTTGAAGAAGGATCCTGTCCTTCAATTATTCCAACTACGCCAGTGGTGGCCATTATTTTAAATGGGATGTCGTATTTTTTCAGCTCTTGCTGAACAAATGCGGACGTTTCAAATTCCTGGTAACTTAACTCAGGATGCGCATGCAGGTGTTGCCTGACTTTAATATATTCAGGGGCATAATTTTTCGCCAGTTCTTTGATCTTATCTTTTAGCATATCTGTGTTGATA
>JAEZCV010000229.1 GCA_023429985.1 Bacteroidota bacterium
CGCCTGAGGTGGTGGTGGTGGTGGCGGTGGAGGCGGTTCATCCTGCTGGTTAATCTCCTGCACTACCACATCTCTTACTACAACTTTATCGTTTTCAGATTCCGAAGTGGAGTTGGCAAGCATGATGGAACCAAAAATAAAAATAGCGATCAGAGCAGTTAACCCCAGGGCAACTGCAATTCGCTTATTATATTTTTTTCTGAGTTCATAGGCACCATAATCCTTATTCCTGTCTTCAAAGATCAGATCTAAAAGATCGGCCTGTAAAATTTTATTTGCTTCCATTTTGTATTTTTAATTAGATGCAATTCCTGACTGCATTCCACAAAATTCATGCACTATTGTGCTGTATTTGCCGGAGCATTTGACCCTTCAACAAACTGGTTTTCCTGGGTGGTAATATCAATTAGTGCAAAACGCTTCACCTGGTTAATTTCCATTTCATCCAGGATGTCAACCGAGTTCTTGTAAGTTGCTTTATCGTTGGGCTTTATAACCACCACTAAGTCCCTGTCCAGGCATGCCTGCTGCCAGTTAGGATCAGGAGGTTTGTTTGTGCGTGCCTTCTCCCGAATATTCTCACATGTTGCATCATGCTGGTGATTAGCAATAACCTCCTTCTTCTTTTTAAGGATCACATCGCGTATATCCTTATAAGTGCTGGATTGAAAATTAGAACCATCTGCCAGCAGCTGACCTTCATAATAAAAGATGTTATTGTCTTCGCCCAACATAATAGTGAGGGCACCAGATTCCTTTACTTCCGTAAGGTCTTCCGGTTTTTTCTCATCCTTTGGCATGGTAAGCCTCATGGTTGAAGGCGTACTCATTGTTGCGGTAAAAATGAAGAAAGTGATCAATAGAAATCCCAGGTCTACCATGGGCGTCATATCCACATTGGTAGAAAGCTTTTTTGCCTTTTTGACCCCGGGGCCTTTTTTATGACCACCACTATCTCCGCCAGCATCTATACTTGCCATAATAACTAATTTATTAGTTTAAGAACCAGCAGCTTTTTGCTGAAGATTTGCTTTATACAGCTCCGAGCCTGCAGGAACACCTTCAGGATCGGTAACCAGCTGGTATTTAAAAATATCGTTTCTACGCATGGCATCTACAACCCCTTTAAAAGAAGGATACTTTGCGTTGTTATCACCCTTGATGGTAAAATTCAATTGCTTACCTGCAAATGCCAGCGAAGCAGCATTTACCCAATGAGCAAGTTGATTGTCGGCTGAATCGGTAACCGGAATACCTTCAAATACAGATTTACGCTGATCCTCGGGTAGCTGCAAATAACCTTTGAGTTTATTAAAAGGAACGCCAACCATGGTGTTGGTAACATAGGCAGACATTTCAGCTTCAGATAGACCCAGATTCCTGGCCTTATTCACATTTTCTATCACCTGCCTTTTTGTTTCCCGGTCGTTAGGATTCTTGGTAAATACTTCCAGGAAAACTCTACCATCTTTATCCATACTGATCATAAGAGCATCTCGCTCTTCAAGTTTAGAAGAGGAAACAGAGGTTGGCGTGGTAACTTCAACCAGCTCCGGGGGTTTAAATTTAGTAGCCATGATAAAGAAAGCAAGGATCAGGAAGGCAACATCCACAAAGGGCGTCATATCCGTCCAGGTGCTTTTCTTTGGAATTTTTATACTTGGCATGTTTTATTAAAAATTTTGGATGAGATACAATCATTACCGGTTTCCACAATCAAAATGTTGCTTATTTGTATAAAGAAGCAAAAGATTGTGTTAATGTAAATCCTGATTCATCGATACCATATGTGATACTGTCGATTTTGGTAGTAAAGATATTGTACATAATAAGCGCCAAAGCCGATGTACCAATACCAAGTGCGGTATTATAAAGAGCTTCCGAGATACCTACAGCCAGTGCAGTTGCATCTCCACCACCACCACCAGATCCAAGGGCAGCAAATGATTTGATCATTCCCATTACAGTTCCTAATAGTGCCACAAGGGTGCCAACAGATGTAATAGTAGAAAGGAAAACAAGATTTCTCTGTAGCATGGGAAGTTCAAGCGCTGTGGCTTCTTCCACTTCTTTCTGAATAGAAATTACTTTTTGTTCTGTGTCAAGGTCTGAAACATTTATCATTTCTTTATAACGACGCAACCCGGCTTTCATAACGTTAGCCACAGATCCACGCTGCTTGTCGCATTCTGCCAGGGCAGCATCAACATTGCGGTTAGCAAGATGATATTGAACCCTCCTGATAAAATCGGCAATAGAACCTTTACCAAGAGCTTTACTGATGGTAATGAAACGCTCAATAGAAAACGTGATCACCATTAAAAACATTCCTAATAAAAGCGGCACAATAATACCACCCTCATAAATCCTGTGAAATGCATTTTTTGGAGTATGGTGTTCAGGCCAAAACCATCCTGTTGTAACATAGGGTTCATCAAACCCGTCTGGATTACCAATTACGAACCTCCAGATAACATAACCGGCTATGATACAAAGTATGGGAGCCAGCCAGGATATGGCATTGCTGCTTCTTTTCGGTTGAACTGATGTAGCCTTTACTGATGTAGTACCTGCAGTCGGTCTAGTGTCTGCCATGTTTCTAATTTTTAAATTTTAATTTTTAAAATGTCCGTTTTCTTTAAGTCACAATTCTAAGGAAAAAATGCAATAAAAGATTACAAGGTTAATTTTTTTTATCGTCTCATTACAAATGATAAAGCTCTTAAAGGTAGGAAAGTTATGTTTTCACAACACATTGATTTATTATTCATAACGTAATGCCTGTATGGGATTCAGTCCACCGGCTTTCAGGGCCGGATATAAACCTGCAAGCAGACCAACAGTTGTACATATGGCTACCCCATAAAAAACCCAGGCCCAGGGCACTACAAAACCTGTTTCCAGCACCATGGAAAATATATTGCCCACAAGAATTCCTAAAATAATACCAATTATAGCGCCCATAATGCTTATTAACAATGATTCTACAAGAAACTGCTGGCGAACGATAGCACTTTTCCCTCCTATGGCTTTCACCAGCCCAACTTCTTTGGTACGCTCGGCCACAGAAACCAGCATTATGTTCATAAGGCCTATGGCGGATCCAATCAATGTTATCATTCCAATAACAATTACCGCAATGGTTAAAAAACCTAAAATACTCATGGCCTGCTCCGCAACTTTATTACTGCGTTCCAGCACAAAGTTGTTTTCCTCTATGGTTTTTAATTTCCTTACTGCCCTGAAAACGCCTTCAGCTTCTCCCATGGCGTTTTCAACCTGTCGCACATCATTGGTTTTCACTCCTACCGTAAATGATCCGGAACCAAAGGATCGTTTCACATTTTTATACCCTGCAACAACAATGTTATCGCGACTGAATCCAAAGGTTGATCCCTTACTTTCCAGAACTCCAATTACACGATATGGCTTTTCGTTTATGCGAACATACTTACCTGGTGCTCTTGAAGGCTCGTTGCGGAACAACCTGTTGGCAACATCATAGCCCAGCAGGCAAACATTTGCTGCGTCTTCTATTTCCTGTTTTGTAAAATTCCTGCCTTCAAGAAGATCGAAACTGTTCAATTCAAGGTAATTATCATCGCCGCCGAACAAGGTAACATTCGGGTTTGTTTTGCGCGACTGGAATGAAATAGTATTACTGCCACCTGCGACATTTGAAATACTGGTAAGTGCAGGAAAATTGTAATTACGAACAAACAATTCTGCTTCTTCCTCGCTGATTCTTTTATCGAGGTTGGAAGTTTTGGATTTCCTTTCTCCTTTTTTCTGAAGCTTTACTTCCGAACCAGAACCTCCCCCTACCCTGATATTTCTTTCCTTAAATCGCAGGGTAAAGCCATTGGCACCCATAGTAGAAAAGCTTTCGGTAAATTTCTGGTTCATGGCCTCAATGGCCGTTATGATACCTATTAGCGCCATGATACCGAAAGCAATAATAGCAATGGTTATTCCTGTTCTCAGTAAATTACTTCGAACAGAACGGATGGCAAGTGAAAAAACATCAGATAACCTCATGCGAGGTCACTAAGTTAGGAATACCCGACTTTGAAATAAAGATTATTTAAAAATAAAGCCAGTGAATAAGAAGGTTGGGAAACAATCCAAGTATAATGCTAATCAAAGCCATCGCCGCCAGCGTATATCGAAACCCTGCAGTGATTCCTATTGCCCGGTTTTGGCCGGTTTTAAAATACATTGACTGGATAAGACGGAAATAATAGTATACACTGATTGCTGCCATAAGCACAGCAAACACCGCCAATAAGATTCCTCCTGCGTTAATGGTTGCTTTCAGCATATAAAATTTGGAAAGGAAGCCTGCGGTCAAGGGAATACCTGCCAGGGATAAAAGAAAAACCACGAGGCTGCCGGCAATTAAAGGTTGCTGTTTGGCAAGCCCGTTGAATCCATCGAATGTATAATCCTTCATTTTTATGAGAACAGAAAATATGCCTATGGTAGCAAAGGAATAAGCTGCTGTATACAGGATCAGACCTTCTTTGGCATCGGAGTTCAGGGAATATATGGCCAGCATCATAAAACCTGCCTGGGAAATACTGGAATAGGCCAGCATTCTTTTCACGCTTTGCTGGAAAACCGCTGTAATATTTCCTATGAAAAGTGTTAATGCAGTGATTATAGCTACCAATATTTTCCATTCCGGCCGAATACCCTGGAACATTTCATCGAACAACCTGATGAAGGCTATAAAACCTGCGGCTTTTACAATGGTAGACATAAATGATGTGAAAACGGTAGGGGCACCATCATAAACATCGGGTGTCCAGAAATGAAAAGGTGCTGCAGAAACTTTAAATGCCATTGAAAATAAAAGCAGCATCATTCCCACTACCAGCAATACGTGGAAATTTGGGTCTACTGCTGCATTTGAAGTAAAGAAACTTCCCGTAGCTCCATACACAAGGGCAATTCCCATTAACATAATTCCTGTTGAAAAAGCTCCCTGCAGGAAATACTTAATGGATGCTTCATTGCTTTTTAGATTTAGTTTATCGCTACCCGTGAGAATATAAAGTGGAATGGATAATATTTCTATCCCCAGGAATAACATCAGCAAAGACTTAAATGATGCCGAGATTACCACACCTGCAAGAATGAAGAATATCAATGCAAAATAATCACTGTAATTCCTCCCAACTTTTTCCATATCACGAGAGGATAAAAGAAAGAATGCTAAAGTTGCTACATTGGCGATCAGTGAAAATAATAAAGCAAACCTGTCAAACGCAAGCATGCCCCTGGTATCTATATCAAAGAATGAAATTCCTCTTAACTCCATAACGTTAGCAATTGTTACCAGAGCCAGAAGAGTAAGTGCAAGCGCCCTGATGCTACTGTTTCTTTTAAAAAGAAAACCGCTATACATCATGATAACACCACTAATCGCTGTAAATATTAATGCGTTCATATTATTTCACAAACAGGTGAGCAACATTTATTTTGTTCAGCAAGCCTTCTACAAAACCATTAGTAAGGTTGAGTAGCGGTTGAGGATATATTCCAAAAACAAGTATCAATATCACAATACTGATCATGGCAATTTTTTCATTTAGCCTGATATCGACTGTTTTCTCAGTCAATGCATTTGTATTGCCGAAAAATATTTTTTGAATCATGT
Organism: Bacteroidota bacterium; assembly: GCA_023429985.1. Classification (GTDB taxonomy): domain Bacteria; phylum Bacteroidota; class Bacteroidia; order Chitinophagales; family Chitinophagaceae; genus Flavisolibacter. The sequence continues at coordinate 5,663 of JAEZCV010000229.1, forward strand.
TGAGTGTATAAACTGCTGCCAGTATTATACTTAAACCGGCAAGCGCTGTAAATACAACATTATACTCTGTAACCTGCGAATTCCAAATGCCATTGAACATTAAAAATTCTCCCACAAACGCATTTGTCAAAGGCAGGGAAATATTGGCGAAGGCAACTATCACAAGCAGGGTTGCCAGAACCGGTGCTTTTTGGGCAACACCTCCCAATTGAGATAACTTCCTGGTTCCAAATTGCCTTTCAATCAATTCTACCACAATCCACAAACCCACAATATTTATTCCGTGGTTGAACATCTGCATCATTACACCCTGGTAGCCCGATTTGGTTTCAGCAAAAAGCGTTGCTGCCATAAGTCCAATATGCGCAATTGATGAATAGGCTATCAATCTTTTCAGGTCGTCCTGCTGAATGGCTATTACGGATGCATATATAATTCCAATGATAGCAAGTATCATTACTAAATCGCCCCAGGCATATGCACCCACAGGTACCACCGGCAAAACCCATCTTATTACCCCAAACAAACCCATTTTAACCATAATACCACTTAGCACCATGGTTGCTGCTGTTGGAGATTGTTCGTAGGTATCGGGCTGCCAGGTATGAAAAGGGAACAGCGGCATTTTCACTGCAAAAGCAAGGAATAAAATCCAGAATATCCAACCCTGCGTACCATGGTTGAGGCTTAATGCATAAAAAGATTCAAGTGAAAATGAACGGTCGGGTGTTTGGAAATATAAATACACTAACCCTATAAGCATTACCACCGAAGCAGTAAATGTGTAAATAAAAAATTTAAATGTAACAGGTATTCTTCTTTCACCTCCCCAGCCGGATGACAGGAAATAAACGGGTATGAGTGCAAGTTCCCAGAAAAAGTAAAAAAGCAAAGCATCGGTTGCTGTAAACACCCCCATTAACCCTGCCTGTGTGAGCAGCATTAAACCAAAAAAGTTATTGGGATTAGAATAGGTAGATTTCCATGTTGCCACCAGGATGATAGGATAAATAACAGCAGTTAATAAGCATAGCATTTTGGAGAGCCCGTCGAGCTGCAGTGAAAATGAACTGCCCATATTTCCGAGCCATTTTGCATGAAAGGACAACTGATCTGGCGTAGCCATAAAATTAGCGGCAAGGGAAACACCCAGAATACTGAATGAAACCAGCAAGGCCCATGTGCGCACCGATTTATTGTCCTTTATAAAAAAGGAAACAATTCCACCCAGCAATGGTATCAAAAACAACAAAAAAACCATCATATAAGAAACCATTTAAGAAGAAGCATCTTCTTCAATTATTTTGAGAACTTACTTTCGAATAAAAAACTGCCAGATAAAGAACAACACCATACTAATTACCATCAATAAAATATAATTTCCCACCTGCCCGCTCTGCATCCAGCGCATTTGTCGTCCTCCATAATGAACAAGCCTGCCAACACCATTGATCAGTGCATCAATTCCTCCTCTTTCCAGGTATCTGCCTGCAAATGCACCGATTTTATTTACAGGTTTTACAATGATACTGTTATACAATTCATCAACATACCATTTGTTCTCCAGCAGTTTACCAACTGCTGATGGTTGTTCTTCCTTATAATTCCTGAACCTGAAATAAGCGATTAAAATAGCTATTACTGCTACGCCTGTTGTTATGCCAATTAGCATGTATTCTGTTGCGTGCTCAACATGCAATGGCAGAGAGGTTATTACCGGAGACAGAAAATTTTTCAAAATTTCACCACCTTCAATAAATAATTCGGGCACACCCACAAAACCACCAATCACAGAAAGAATGGCAAGTATAACAAGAGGAATTGTCATGGCTGCCGGACTTTCATGTATATGAGCTCTTTGTTCTTCGGTTCCCCTGAAGCTTCCGTTAAAGGTTATAAAGAGCAGGCGGAACATATAGAATGCGGTCAACCCGGCAGTGATCAATCCAATTACCCATAAAAATTTATCATTTACAAAAGCACCCAATAAAATGGCATCTTTTGAAAAGAAACCTGACAGGGGCGGTATTCCTGCTATAGCTATACATCCAATTAAAAAAGTGATATAGGTTACAGGAAGTTTTTTTCTTAATCCGCCCATGAACCTGATATCCTGCTGACCGCTTACGGCATGGATCACCGAACCCGATCCAAGGAATAATAATGCTTTAAAGAATGCATGTGTCATTACATGGAATACTGCGGCAACATAGGAACCGGTTCCCAATGCAAGAAACATATATCCAAGCTGGCTTACCGTAGAGTAAGCAAGCACTTTTTTGATATCATTTTGTTTTAATGCAATTGAAGCAGCCAGCAATGCTGTGGCGGCACCAACCACTGCAATTATACCCATTGTTACTGGTGCAAGGTTGTATAATACATTGCTGCGGGCGATCATGTAAATGCCGGCAGTTACCATGGTAGCAGCATGGATGAGAGCAGATACCGGTGTAGGACCGGCCATAGCATCGGGCAGCCATGTAAAAAGAGGGATCTGGGCACTTTTTCCGGTAGCACCTAAAAACAATAAAAGTGTAATACCAATTATAGCGGGTGAATTTTCGGCAGATAAAATAGCCACCTTTCCGGTTTCAGGATTAAAAAGTTCATAGAAAGATGTAGTCCCAAAAAGCTGTATGATCCAGAAAATGGCAAGCAAAAATCCAAGGTCACCAATTCGGTTCATTACAAAAGCTTTTTTTGCTGCTTTTGTATAATCGATATTCTTAAACCAGTAACCAATGAGGAGGTAGGAGCAAAGTCCAACACCTTCCCAGCCAATGAACATAATTACAAAGTTGGAACCCATTACCAGCAGGAGCATGGAAAAAACGAAGAGATTGAGATAAGCGAAATAGCGTGCAAAATGCTCGCGTTTTTCTTCATGCATATAGGCAGTGGAATACACATGAATTAAAAATCCAACTCCGGTAATTATTAAAAGGAAAAGTGTTGAAAGCTGGTCGACCTGGAATGCAAAAGGAATTCGCAGGGTATCAATATTTATAAAATCGAAATAATGAATAGGGTTTATTGAAAAATCCTTGTTTATAAATAGGATAAGTGAAATGATAAAGGATCCCAGGACAGATCCACTTCCAATGATCCCGGAAATAGATTTAGGCAGAACATTTCTTCCCAGTCCGTTAATTATAAAACCCAGTAAGGGGAGCAATGGTATAAGAAAAACCAGGTCTCTCATAAGCTTCCCTCCTTTTTAAATTGTTTCAGAATAGCAGGTAAATATTGTTGACAGGTAATTTTCATCTTTAATATTCTATTTTCCCGGCCTAATGTTTCAGCCTGTTTAAAAAGTTTACATCTACGGATTGTGTATTCCTGTAAAGCATTACAATTATCGACAAGCCAACTGCTACCTCAGCTGCTGCCACCACCATAATAAAAAAAACAAAGATCTGACCGTCGCTTCCGGCCAATGGATTGTTGGCACTATTAGCCATATGGTGCATTTTGGAAAATGCTACCAGCAAAAGATTCACAGCATTTAACATCAATTCAACGCACATGAAAATGATAATGGCATTTCTTCTTGTAAGCACCCCTACAATGCCTATTACAAACAGGGCCATCGCAAGAAATATATAATACTGTACTGGCATAGATCCGGGATTTATATTTTATGTTCAACCACTTCAACTTCTATCAATTCTCCGGTTGAAGCATCATGGGCTACAACTTTTTCTTTTTTTCCTAGTACAATAGCACCCACCATAGCACTAAGGAATAGAATGGAACTCACTTCAAATGGAACCACAAATTCGGTGAACAATACTTTTCCAAGATTTTTAATGAGGCCAATATCACCTGTAACTATTTCAGTCATCTGGTTTTCGGTGTGCCTCAGAGCAGCCACCAGTACCAGCATCAGCGAGCCACCGGAAATTGCTCCTGCTAGTTTCAACCATTTGCTTTTCCTTGGTTCAACTTCCTTACTCAGATTCATTAACATGATAACAAAAAGGAAAAGCACCATAATTGCTCCTGCATAAACAATAATGTTAACGATGGCAAGAAATTGAGCATTGAGTAAAATATAATGGCCGGAAATTGTAAAAAATGTAAAGATCAGCCATAGAACACTGAAAACAGGGTTCCTGCTTGTAATAACCATTACGGCACTGAATAAAGTAAGTGCAGCAAGTATCCAGAATAATATTTCGGTAATTCCCATTAAGTTGGTTCTATTTTTTTTCTTTCCCTATTTCACCTTTGGCTTTTGCAAATCCTTCCGGATCCTTTTGAGGATGCGGAATCAACAGATCATCTTTCCCATAAATAAACCCTTTTCTACCATAATTGGCAGGGGCAAAAGTCTGGGTTAGATAAATTGCATCTTTTGGACAGGCTTCTTCACACAGTCCGCAAAAAATGCAACGCAGCATATTGATCTCGTATTTGGCTGCATATTTTTCTTCTTTATAAAGATCTTCTTCCCCGGGTTGTCTTTCAGCAGCTTCCATTGTAATAGCTTCTGCCGGGCAGGACAAAGCACAAAGTCCGCAGGCTGTACATTTTTCACGGCCCTCTTCATCCCTGTTCAATATATGAAGTCCCCGAAAAACCGCGGAAAAAGGTCTTTGTTCTTCGGGATAATTTATGGTGGGAGATTTTTTAAACAAATGGCTGAAGGTGATAGCCATACCTTTAAAGATGGAAGGCAGATACATCTTTTCCCAAAAGGTCATAGGCTTTCTTTCAACCTGTTTATTTCTATTTGTTAATGCTTGCATCTCAGTTCCTTTCTTTAACGGCTGCAAAATTAGCCGATTTTACCAGCTAATCTTCAGAACGTTCATTTATTGTTTAACAGTAAGGCAATTACAGCGGTTAACACCATATTCGCAAGTGCCATTGGTAACAGCACTCTCCAACCAAGGTGCATCAGCTGGTCGTATCTGAATCTTGGAATGGTCCACCGAATCCATATAAAAACAAAGATGAAGAAGAATGCCTTCAACATCAGCACGCCAAAGCCAATCAAACCAACCCACCAGTGGTTACCCCAAGCAGCTTCATTTACAAAGGGTATATCATAGCCTCCAAAATAAAGAGTAGCCATGAGCAATGAACTCATGAACATGGCAATATATTCTGCGAAAAGATAAAACCCGAGTTTCATGGAAGAATACTCCTGGTGGTATCCAAAGTTCAATTCATTTTCGGCTTCGGGCAGGTCAAAAGGGGTGCGGTTACATTCTGCAAGTGCACAAACAAAAAATATAAGAAACCCTAAAGGCTGGTAAATAACATTCCATCCATTTGCAATTTGTTCAGAAACGATGGTGCTCATTCTCAAATCGCCAACCAGCAACAAAACAGCAAGTAAGGAAAGTCCCATTGCAAGTTCATAAGATATCATTTGGGAAGCACCTCTCAGTGCCGCAATAAGTGAAAATTTATTATTAGAGGCCCAGCCACCGATCATAATACCATAAACACCTAAACTCACCACACCAAAAATGAAAAGGATACCAATATTAATATCGGCAATCTGAAGTGGAACGGCACGACCGGCCAGGTCTATGGTCCAGCCCCAGGGAATCACGGCTGAGGTCATCAGGGCAGTGATCATAGCCAGCATAGGACCCATAATAAATAAAGTGCGGGAAGATGATGTTGGAATGATCTCTTCTTTCATGAATAATTTTAATCCATCTGCCATTGGCTGCAAAATTCCGAATGGACCTGCCCTGCTTGGACCTTTCCTGTCCTGCAGCCAGGCCGCCACTTTTCTTTCAGCATAGGTGCTGTACATGGCTACAACCAAAGCGGTTGTAACAATAATAGCAATAAGGATCATTTTTTCAAGCAGGATCCACCAGTCGAATTGTAATAAATACATATGTTAATCTCCTGACCTCAATTTAATTTTCTCTGCGTTATTTATTCTTTTGCTTCAGTACTAATTGCTTTCTTTAATCTTCTTCTGATGCAAACGTATTTGCATTTGTTGAATCGGTTCCGGCCATATTTCTTCCCTGCCCGTTTTTGATATCTGTAGCATTATTACCTGATGCTTTTGGATTACCATTAAAAGTTTCATTAGTTGCGGGGCCCGGAATTTCATTCAGATCCACTTTATTCACCTGGCTTATTGAATGAATATCCATCAGCAATTTTGGCTTTCTACCATCCATTATTGCTGTCATGGTTTCGCCTGGAATATCAATATTCACATAATGCCCCTGCGAGATTACCGAATGTCGGTCGACTTTTGTAGGCCCCAGGATGGTCCAGTCGCTCACTTTTTTCTTTTCAAACCTGCATTCATTACAGATCCATTCTATCACTTCACCCCATTTATCTTTTCTGGCCGTTACCCGCATTACATCGTCTCCACGCATCCACAGTCTTACATTACCGGAGCATGTAGGACAATCGCGGTGAGCTTCCACCGGTTTTGTAAACCAAACGCGGTTTTTAAATCGGAAAGTTCTGTCGGTTAATGCACCAACAGGGCAAACGTCAATAACATTACCAATAAAATCATTATCGAGAGATTCCTGAATGTAAGTAGCTATTTGAGAATGATCGCCGCGATCGAGAATGCCATGATCTCTTTTTCCTGCAACCTGGTCGGCAGTATAAACACAACGATAACATAATATGCACCGTGTCATGTGAAGCTGGATATAAGGCCCCAGGTCTATTCTTTCAAAAGTGCGGCGTTTGAATTCATAACGGGTACCTTCAGTTCCATGGCCATAGCTCAGGTCCTGTAAATCGCACTCTCCGGCCTGGTCGCAAACGGGGCAATCGAGTGGATGGTTGATCAATAAGAATTCAACCACACCTTTTCTTGCTTCCAATACAGCCTGGTTGGTAATATTTTCTACTATCATTCCTTCCATTACCTGTGTACGGCAGGAGGCAACCAGTTTGGGCATAGGCCTGGGGTCGGCTGTAGAACCTGCAGCTACCTTTACCAGGCAGGTACGGCATTTACCACCACTACCCTGCAGGTTGGTATAATAGCACATGGCAGGGGGAACTACATCGCCACCGATTTTGCGCGCAGCCTGCAGAATGGTGGTTCCCGGCTCCACTTCAACCGTGATATTATCTATTGTAACCCTAAGTAGTTGTTTTTGCTCAGACATTGAAAATTAAAATTCAAATGTAAAAAATTCATCCTTAACGGCTGGTAGCTTTACCCCAGGGCCAATTCCAGGGGATCGGCATACCTTCCAATACCAAAATTTCTTTTTACGGCTTCATCGGGGTTCAAAACATGCCATTCAAATTCTTCGCGGAAATGCCTGATGGCAGCAGCTACCGGCCATGCAGCGGCATCACCCAGCGGACAGATAGTATTTCCTTCTATTTTACTTTGAATGTCCCAAAGGAGGTCAATATCCGACATCTTTCCTTTTCCGTATTCGATATTATGGAGGATCTTTTCCATCCAGCCGGTTCCTTCACGGCAGGGAGAACATTGACCGCAGCTTTCATGACGATAAAAACGTGCAAGTGTAAGGGTATGACGAACCACACACTGGTCTTCATCCAAAACAATAAAACCACCTGAACCCATCATGGACCCAGAAGGAAAACCTCCATCGGCAAGGCTTTCATAGGTCATCATTCTTTGTTCGCCTTTGGCGGTTTTTAAAGTAAGATTGGCAGGAAGAATAGGAACTGATGATCCTCCAGGTATGCAGGCCTTTAATTTTTTGCCATTTGGTATACCGCCACAATAATCGTTACTATAAATAAATTCTTCAACCGATATGGTCATATCAATTTCATAAACACCTGGCTTGTTGATATTCCCACAGGCAGAGATAAGTTTTGTACCTGTAGATTTTCCAATACCGATCTTTGCGTATTCATCTCCACCCATTTGAATAATAGGCACAACAGCAGCCAGCGTTTCCACATTGTTTACAACAGTGGGACAATCCCATAATCCTTTAATAGCGGGAAAAGGAGGTTTGATTCGAGGATTGCCTCTTTTACCTTCAAGGCTTTCCAGCAAGGCCGTTTCTTCACCGCAGATATAGGCCCCGGCACCACGCTGCACATAGATCTGGCAGTTAAACCCTGTGCCTAAAATGTTTTGTCCAAGAAAACCGGCATTATTCGCTTCTTCAATGGCTTCTTCAAGAATATCAACGATCCATGCATATTCGCCACGGATATAAATATATGTACGTTCCGAACCCAGGGCAAAGGAGGAGATCAACAGTCCTTCGATAAGCAGGTGAGGCAGGAATTCCATTAAATACCTGTCCTTAAATGTTCCGGGTTCGCTTTCATCGGCATTGCAAACAAGATAACGCGGAACGCCTTCCGGCTTGGCCAGGAAACTCCATTTCATTCCTGTTGGAAATCCGGCACCGCCGCGACCTCTGAGGCCGCTTTTCTTCACTTCTTCCACCACGTCGGCAGGCGACATCTTAAAGGCTTTTTCCGCAGCCTGGTAACCACCATTTTTGCGATAGGTATCATAATACCTGATTCCTTCAATGTGTTCCTGTTCTAATAAAATTTTTTTACCCATTATATAAGGCTCCTACCTTTTAATTGTACTACATAATTATACAAAAATGTATTACAGGTTAACTCTCTTTTTTATCGTAATTGAACATCCAGTTTACACCAAATTTATCAGTAAGCATACCAAATTTAGCACCCCAGAAGGTATCCTGTAAAGGCATGGTTATCCTGGCTCCATCGGACAGGGCATCAAAAATTTTCTGCTCTTCTTCTGCCGAATCAAAATTCAAACTTAGGTGAATCATACCGGTTGCTGTTTCTCCCTGCTCCTGCTGGCCACTATCTGAAGCCATAAATACCAAACCAGGGGCTTCAAAATCAGCATGCATTACAGCATTTTTATCGGCAGATGGCATAACCTCCGGAGCCTGGTTAAAATACATCAGGCTTTTTATTTCTCCATTTAATGCTTTAGCATAAAAATTCAACGCTTCTTCACAGCGTCCGTTAAAAATTATATAAGGAGACAGTTGCATTATCTGGTTTTTTTTACAATCTGATAATTATAGGTATCGATGGCAATTTCGAGGTTTTTTACATTCTTAGCACGGCGGGCTTTGTTGACAAAGCCATTAATAAGTCCGGCAGTTACCAGGCCCACGCCTGTAAACAGCTGTCCTTCCCTGACCGTTCCACCTGAATTGCCACCAGCAGTTGCTGCAATTATTCCACCGGCTAAAACGGCACCTGTATTGATCCACGACCACATTTTCACTTTTTTCTGTGTTTGATCATAGAGGTTAATATATTCCATGGCTGGTGCATAGTCTTTTACATAATCTCTCGTTAGATCAGGCGTAAACCGGAAGGCAGGAGCTGCATCACCTTTTTGCAAATAATAAATAATTTTTGTACGGTTTCTCATTCCACCCATACCACCATTTGCCCTGCCGGGTTGTTCCCATTCGGTATAATTGACAGCAACA
>JAEZCV010000231.1 GCA_023429985.1 Bacteroidota bacterium
TTATACTTGATGCCTACATGGTAATAGATGAAGAAAGAATCAGTGATTTCGGTCCCATGAAAGACTTACAGCAGGAGTCAGAATATTTCAACGATCATATAGATGCTGCAGGGGCCATTGTTCTTCCTGCATGGTGCGATTCACATACCCATATAGTTTTTGCCGGCAGCAGGGAGAATGAATTTGTTGATAAGATCAATGGACTTGGCTATGCTGAAATTGCAGCTAAAGGCGGCGGTATATTAAACTCCGCATCTAAATTGAATGCGACTCCCGAAGATGACCTTTATAAACAATCAGCAGAAAGGTTAAGAGATGTAATTATAACAGGTACGGGCGCCATAGAAATCAAAAGCGGGTATGGTTTAACGTTAGATGGAGAATTAAAAATGCTCCGTGTTATTAAACGGCTGAAAGAAAACTTTCCTATTCCCATTAAGGCAAGCTTCCTGGGTGCACATGCTCTTCCCGCAGAATATAAAGATGATCGCGAAGGATATTTAGCGCTCATCATTAATGAAATGCTTCCTGAAATTGGCAGGGAAAATCTGGCTGACTACATTGATGTTTTTTGCGAAAAGGGCTTTTTTACTCCGGAAGAAACAGAAAAGATCTGTATGGCTGGTAAAAAATACGGATTGAAGCCAAAGATACATGCCAATCAATTGCATGTTTCCGGAGGTGTGGAAGTGGGCGTAAAAATGAATGCTGTTTCTGTTGATCACCTCGAGTCGATGGATGAAAAAGCCATCAGCAGCCTGGCTGCTTCAAATACAATTGGAACTTTGTTACCAACAGCTGCATTTTTTCTAAGAATGAATTACCAGCCTGCCCGGGAGTTGATCAATGCAGGATGTGCCATAGCGCTGGCAAGCGATTATAATCCCGGCTCATCGCCCTCCGGCAATATGAATTTTGTTGTGGCTTTGTCATGTATCCAAATGAAAATGCTTCCTTCAGAAGCTATAAATGCAGCCACGCTGAATGGAGCGTATGCCATGGAACTAGGAAGTGAAGTGGGAAGCATAACAAAAGGCAAACTGGCCAACCTGATATTTACCAAATCCATTCCTTCGGTAGAATTTATACCTTATGCTTTTGGTTCCAACCTGGTGGATAAGGTAATGATCAATGGAGAATTTGTGGTGGATTCACAATTTGAATGCTGATTTTCTAACCTGGCTGCCGGCTTTCAGGATTTCCAATTCTCAAATTAATTACATTCGAATATGCAGATGCAACACTTTAAGATCTATTCCAGGCAGGATGTATTATCACTGGTAAAACTGCGAAGGTTCGAAACCCGGTTGGGTGAGCGGCTCGAAACAATGTCTGATCCCAATGAAGTTTCAGAATCCATAAGGCTTCTTAAGGCACGATATGTTGTTTTTGGCATACCGGAAGATATTGGTGTGCAGGCAAATTATGGTGTTGCAGGCACAACCACAGCATGGCTTTCCTTTCTTCATTCGTTTTTAAATATTCAAAGCAGCGATTTTCTGGAAGGAAGTGAACTGGCTTTAATTGGCCATTTTGATTTTGGCGATATTCAGTTCCTAATCGATAAGAATGCCCATGCAGAAGAAGAAAAAGTGGAAGCTTACAGGCATGCGGTAAAAACCATTGATGATGAAGTGGAAAGCCTCGTAAAACAAATAGTGGCTGCAGGAAAGATTCCAATAGCCATTGGCGGTGGACATAACAACGCTTATCCCATGATCAAAGGCTCGGCAAAAGGCCTGCACCAGTTACAGCTTATTCCCATACCTCAAATAAATTGTATTAACCTCGATGCACATACCGATTATCGTCCTGCAGAAGGAAGACATAGTGGTAATGCTTTCCGTTATGCCGAAGAGGATGGTTTTTTACAGAAATATTGCGTGGTAGGTATACATGAAAATTACCTTCCTCAAAATATCTGGATGGATATTGTAAATAATCCGTTTATCGACTGCATTACTTTCGAGGATATATTCATTCATGAAAAAAGAACATTCCGGCAGGCCGTTTCGCATGCCATAGAATTTACCGAAGATAATTTTACCGGCATTGAACTCGACCTTGACAGTGTTGAAAATGTTTTAAGCAGTGCCTGTACACCATGTGGCATATCGCCTGTGCAGGCAAGGCAATATATGAATCTCTGCGCCGCACATGTTAAACCGGCCTACGTTCATATCTGTGAAGGCGCCTCACGTCTTTCCAGTGGGAAAACCTCTGATCTTACCGGAAAATTGATCAGCTACCTGGTTAGTGATTTTGTAAAAATGAATGGGGTAGAAATGTAGGCTATTTTACCACAATTGGCCTTACAATTTGTGAACCAGATTATTGTTTAGAATTAGACATTTTTCATCTTACTAAAGGTTAGATTGCTTCGTCGCTCCTGACGTCGCTCCTCGCAATGACATAAGCTCCTTTTAGCGCTTTTCCAATTAATTTCCTGCCTTCCTGCCCCTTTGTGCCTTCGTGCCTTTGTGGTTCAAAAAATAGTCTTTGATCTTCATAAAATTACCCACCTGCTTCCACCAGCTTTTCAAAAGCCTCCTCATACTGCTTTGTAGCCATGGAAAGCTTATCATTCACCTGTTTATACTTCGCTTCCGTTTTTTTAAATTCTTCGGGGTTAGAATAAGTGGAAGGATCGGAAAGTTGTAATTCCAAAGCTTCCTTTTCCTTATTCAGATCAGCAACCAGTTTTTCGGCCTGGTTAAATGCTTTTTGATGTTTTTGTATATCAGGTGCAGTGTTCTTAGCTACATTCTTTTCCGGAGTTTGTATTTTTTTTGAAACTTCCTTTGCCGGGGTTTTTGCTTTCGCTTCAGCAGCCTGCTGTTCTTTTTCCCTGGCCTCCATTCTTTGCTTCCAGTCGAACCACTCTTCGTAGGTTCCTTTAAATTCCCTGATCTTTTTATCAACGATCTCCCAGATCTTATTGGCTGTTTTAGAAATAAAATAACGGTCGTGACTCACCAGGATAAAGCTTCCCTGGTAACGGTTCAATGCATCTATCAGTAATTCGTTGGAGTGAATATCGAGGTGGTTGGTAGGTTCATCCAGTAATAAAAAGTTGGCTTTACTGGTCATGGTTTTTGCCAGGGCTACACGAGCTTTCTCTCCTCCACTCAAAACTTTGATCTTTTTATCGGTATCATCACCGCTGAATAAAAAACAACCCAATAGTGTACGCAGTTCCAGTTCGGTTTTCTGGGTTTCTGCTTCCTTCATTTCATCCAGCACGGTATTATTGATGTTCAATGCTTCCAGCTGGTGCTGAGCATAAAATGCTTCTTCAACATTATGTCCCCACTTTCTTTCACCTTCAAAATTTTCATTGCCACCAATGATGCGCAAAAGAGTTGATTTACCTTTTCCATTGGCACCGATCAATGCAATTTTATCGCCCCTGTCAATTTCTGCTGAAGCATCTTCCAGTAATTCTATATCCTTAAATTTCTTCGATACATGTTTTAATTCCACCAGTACTTTGCCGGGCATTTTATCAACACTGAAATTGATCCTGATATTAGGCCTTTCAATTTCCACCTCCTCGATCCTGTCCAGCTTTTCAAGCCGCTTCATTACACTTTGTGCAGCTGCGGCCTTGGATGCTTTTGCCTTAAATCTTTCAATAAACCTTTCCTGCTGCCTGATATAATCCTGCTGATTTTCGAAAGCCCGTTGCTGAATTTCTACGCGCTGCAGTTTTTCAGTTTCATAAAAATCATAATTACCACTGTAAATATGCAGTTCGCGCTGGTAAAGCTCAACGATCTTTTTTACCATACGGTTCAAAAAATATTTATCGTGACTTACAATCACCACAGCACCTTTATAATGCTGCAAATATTTTTCAAGCCATTCAATAGAAGGTAAATCGAGGTGGTTGGTAGGTTCATCCAGCAAAAGCAAATCGGGTTGCTGCAGGATCATCTTCGCCAGTAAAACACGCATACGCCAGCCTCCGCTGAATTCGCGGTAAGGTCTTCGGAGGTCGCTGTTGGCAAAACCAAGCCCCTGCAATACTTCCTCTGTTTTGTGTTCTATTGTATACCCCCCGGCTTCTTCGTATTCATGCAATTTTTCGCTATATGCCAGTAAGAGTTCTTCCGACTCATTTTTTTCAAGTTCAGTCGTTATTTGTTCCAGTTCTTTTTCAATTTTATTTGCCTGGTCAAAAGCATGCATGGCAACTTC
>JAEZCV010000039.1 GCA_023429985.1 Bacteroidota bacterium
GGCAGGTTCACTACTCACTATTCACTAAAAAAGCCCATACAGCTGCGCATCTATCTTCCCTATGATCTTTCCAAGGTCTTCCCCGCTTTCACCGAATTTATTTTCATCAACATTTACAATCAGCAAAGGACCTTCTTTATAACCTTCGATCCATTTGTTATAATATTCGTTCAGGCGTTTTAAATAATCGAGCCGAATGTTTTCTTCATATTCTCTTCCCCTTTTCTGTATTTGACCAACCAGTGTTGGAACAGAAGCCTGCAGGTAAATCAAAAGGTCGGGCGGCTGCACCATGGATTTAAGCGTGCTGAAAAAACTGTAATAATTTTCAAAATCCCTTTTTGTCATCAGTCCCATCTCATGAAGGTTGGGTGCAAAGATGTTGGCATCTTCATAAACCGTTCTGTCCTGGATAATAGTTTCCGATCCCTTATGTATTTCCAGCAACTGGTTGATACGACTGTTCAAAAAATATATCTGCAACTGGAAGCTCCATCGTGGCATGTCCTCGTAAAAATCGTTGAGGTAAGGATTATGATCAACATCTTCAAAATGAGGTATCCATTTATAGTGCTTGCTTAATAGTTCGGTTAGCGTTGTTTTGCCGGCACCTATGTTGCCTGCAACCGCAATGTGTTTTGGTTTTTTAGCTTTAGCCATAATGTTCTGCCAGGTGAAAGTTTCTAAGTAAAGATTCGGAAGTTAGTTAATTAAAGATAATTCAGTCCTACCAGTTCTCTTGCTTTGCGTATGGTTTTGGAAGCACTTTCCCTGGACCTTTCTGCACCCTCATCCATGATCTTTTTTAAATATGATTCATCCTTTCTTATTTCAACAGCTCTTTCGCGAATGGGTTTAACAAATTTCACCATGTCTTCGGCCAGTTGCTTTTTCATATCGCCATAACGAATGGCCGCATTGTCAAAATCAGCTTTGAACTTCTCCAGTGTTGATGGTTCACTTACAAGACCCATGATCAGGAATAAATTCTGAATATAATCCGGCATTTCAGATCCCGGTTCTGCAGGACCTGCATCGGTTTTTGCCTTCATTACTTTCTTTCGAATGAGCTCATCGTCATCGGCTAAATAAATAGTGGCATACTGGTTTTCGCTTTTACTCATTTTACCTGCTCCATCCAAACTTGGAACTTTTACAAGGGCTTCACCAAAATTAAAAGCACCTGGTTCCGGAAATAATTCACCATAACGATGATTGAACCTTTGTGCAAAATTCCTTGCCATTTCCAAATGCTGTTCCTGGTCTTTACCAACAGGAACATATTTTGCGCGATGAATAATAATATCAGCAGTTTGTAAAACAGGATAAGTTAGTAAGCCTGCATTTACATTTTGAGGTTGAAGACGAACTTTATCTTTAAAAGTGGTTGTTTTTTCCAGTTCCCCTTTATAGGCAACCATATTTAAAAACAAATAGAGTTCGGCAATTTCCGGAATAGCACTTTGTACATAAATACAGGCTTTCTCCGGATCAAGTCCGGCAGCAATATTTTCTGCAAGCACTCTTAATACATTCTCCCGCAGTTCCTTTGTATCAGGCATGGTAGTAAGTGCATGCCAGTCGGCAACAAAAAAATAACAGTCATAATTTTCCTGCATGCGCACATAATTACGCATGGCACCAAAATAATTTCCGAGGTGCAGGTAACCCGTAGGTCTTATGCCGCTGACTACAATTTCCTTTGCCATAGTGGCGGCGAATTTACCAAGCATCCCAGAGCTGGTAAAATTTTTATGCTGGCAAGTGCATTTAATTGCGAAAATCCTATCTTCTTTTTGCATCACTTATATTTGCTTATGCAGGTAGATGATGCTTTAATAGAAAAATTAAGCAGGCTTTCCATGCTCAGTTTCAGTGAGGAGGAAAAAAAAGAAATACGTTCTGACCTGGACAAAATGATCGGTTTCATGGATAAGATCAGGGAACTGGAGCTGGAAGATGTTCAACCTCTATTGCATATGCAATCGCATGCTAATGTATTTAGGGAAGATATTCCTTTCGGCATGCTTTCAAAACAAGAAGCACTGAACAATGCGCCTGCCAAAGATGAAAATTTCTTTTTGGTTCCTAAAGTCATAAAAAAGCCCGGAAAATAATATGGAAGGCATCATTCACCTGGAAAATATCACCAAGAACTACTTTTTAGGAAAGCAGGTGATCAAGGTTTTAAAAGGTATTTCTCTGGATATATATAAAAATGAATACGTGGCCTTAATGGGACCTTCGGGCTCAGGAAAATCAACGCTGATGAATATCCTGGGCTGCCTCGACACACCCACTTCAGGAATGTACCGCCTTAACGGAAAGGATGTAAGCCGTATGGCCGATAACGATCTTGCCGAAGTAAGGAACCACGAAATTGGTTTTGTTTTCCAGCAGTTCAATTTATTACCCAGGCTAACTGCCGTTGAAAATGTTGCACTTCCACTAGTATACGCAGGCATATCTAAAAAGGCAAGAACAGATAAAGCACTGCACGTGCTGGAGCAGGTAGGACTAGCCGACAGAAGTCATCACAAACCCAATGAAATGAGTGGAGGACAGAACCAGCGTGTAGCAATAGCCCGCGCACTGGTGAATGATCCATCCATTATTCTTGCAGATGAACCTACAGGAAACCTGGATTCTAAAACCTCACACGAGATCATGGAAATAGTAGACAAGATCCATGCATCGGGAAACACCGTAATTCTTGTTACACATGAACAGGACATTGCAGAATTTGCACACAGAACAGTACGACTGAAAGATGGGACTATAGATACCGATACAAGAAAACATGCGATAGTAAACCCTTAAAGAATTTTATGGCCTTCAGGATATATACAAAAACAGGTGATAAAGGCAATACTTCATTAATTGGAGGCACCAAGGTTCCTAAAAACGATATCAGGATTGAAACATATGGAACCGTGGACGAATTAAATTCCTGGGTAGGACATATTAATGATCTTATTGAAAATGAATGGCTGAATAATCAATTGAAAGAGATTCAGGACAGGCTGTTTACAATTGGCTCCTCGCTGGCAACCGATGCAGAAAGGGATGTGAAAATGAGTCTTCCCGACCTGCATGACGAAGACATAAGTTTTTTGGAAAAGAATATTGATGAAATGACGGCAGAATTACCGGAAATGAAATCTTTTATTTTACCCGGAGGCCATCCCACCGTTTCTTCAATACATATTGTTAGATGTGTTTGCAGGCGGGCAGAAAGACTGGCTGTAAATATGCAGCAGCATGAATTATTCATAGATGAAAAGATCATCAGGTACCTGAACAGGCTGAGTGATTACTTATTTACCCTTTCCCGGTATTCGGCTAAAATACTGGGCGCTGCAGAAATTCCCTGGAAAGCGAGAAAATAAATCATCCCTCCATTTTGCCATCCTTCATGGTAAGCATACGGTCGCTCAAATGTGCCAGCTCCTCATTGTGGGTAACAATTAAAAATGCCTGGTTAAATTGTTTGCGGAGGTCGAAAAATAACTGGTGAAGTTCCTGCGCATTGGCTGTATCCAGGTTACCGGTTGGTTCATCGGCAAATACAATGCTTGGCTGGTTGATCAGTGCTCTTGCCACAGCTACTCTTTGCTGTTCGCCACCGGAAAGAGCATTGGGTTTGTTTTCAAGCCTCTGGCCCAACCCCAGGAGCTTAAGCAATTCAACAGCTTTCTGGCGAACCTCTCCCCTGGGTTTATTTGCTATCCACCCGGGTATGCAAACATTTTCAATGGCAGAAAATTCAGGCAAAAGATGATGAAACTGGAAAACAAATCCAATATGACGGTTGCGGAATTCAGCAAGTTTCTTTCCTTCCAGCCCTGTAATATCTTTTCCATGCAGTTTTACCTGCCCCCTATCCGGTTTGTCCAAAGTTCCCAATATGTGCAATAAGGTTGACTTTCCAGAGCCGGAAGGTCCAACAATACTCACAATTTCGCCTGCCTTTACCGCAATATCAACACCCTTTAAAACCTCGATAGCGCTGTATCTTTTAAAGATTTCCCGTGCAATTAGCATTTCTTCCATTAATTCAAATATCCTTAAACAATAATTACCGGCAAAGTTCCGTAGTAACGGGGCAGAAAATGACATTTGGTAAATTGTTGAATAAAACTACATTTGCGAAAAATTTGAGGGGTTTTATTCCTGAAACTGGCACAAATATTACACCTGAGTTTTTCAATAAAATCATCATAAAATAATTAAAGATGTTTTGGACCTTAGAATTAGCATCCTACCTGGAAGAAGAGCCATGGCCTGCAACAAAAGATCAGTTGATTGACTATTCCATTCGCTCCGGTGCCCCTA
>JAEZCV010000046.1 GCA_023429985.1 Bacteroidota bacterium
TACAGTTAATTGATACTCATGCTCATATTTACCTTCCTGCGTTCGATGATGACAGGGAGGAAATTGTGCAAAATGCAGGAAAAAACGGCCTTTCAGCCATATATATGCCTGCCATTGATGCCACAACTCACCAGGCGATGTTAGATACGGAATCGAATTTTGACCTATGTTATGCAATGATGGGTTTACACCCCTGTTCGGTGAATCGCGATTATGAAAAAGAGCTTGAAATTGTGGAAGAATATTTAGCTAAGAGATCATTTATTGCCATTGGTGAAACCGGACTTGATTTTTATTGGGATAAAACTTTTACCTCAGAGCAATATGCTGCATTTACATATCAAATTCAGCTTGCCCTAAAGTTTGAGCTTCCGATTGTGATCCATTCACGTAATTCTATTGATGAGTGTATTGATGTGGTGGAGCAGTATCCGGGTTTAAGAGGTGTGTTTCATTGTTTTTCAGGAAATGAGGAACAGGCGAGAAGGATCATAAATACAGGACTATTCCTGGGAATTGGAGGGGTAGTGAGTTTTAAAAATTCCGGGTTAGATAAGGTGATTGAAAAGACAGGGATGGATCAGGTGGTTCTTGAAACCGATGCGCCCTACCTGGCTCCTGTACCCTTTCGGGGGAAAAGGAATGAGCCGGCTTATACGAAAATTGTAGCGGAGAAAATTGCTGCTATTCTGGGAATTAATGTGGAAGAAGTTGGAAAATTAACCAGTTCAAATGCGCTAAAGCTGTTCAACAAAGCCTAAATTTGCAGCCCTTTATGGAGAGTTGTCCGAGTGGTTGAAGGAGCACGCCTGGAAAGTGTGTATACCTCTAAAGGGTATCGAGGGTTCGAATCCCTCACTCTCCGCCTCCGCCCACCGAAGCTTTAGCGTAGGTGGGCTTTTTATATTGGAAAATATTGTTCGGACAACCTCAAAGTCATTCAAAGTGAATTCTACTATATTTTTTTAGTAACAACGATAATAGTACAGTTCTGTTTCTCTATTGTTAATTGCGGAAAATACCTGTCTGACTATACGTTAATACGCTTGCAGAAGATTTAGTTCAATTTTAGTTTTGTAAGGATAACAGGTTTTTTTATCTAAATCATTTTTATGAGAAAACAAAAACTAAATCTTTTGGTTGTAGCTGTTTCTTTCTCTTTTGTCTTATTTTCATGTTCACCAGAACATGAAAAACGAGGAGCATGAATTTAATCTAAAATGGGAAACTGCAGGACCCCTGGGACCGGTATTAAGGGTTGTAGATTGTATAGAAGGGTAACAATTGTGCAATGCAAGTAAAACCAAAAACTGGTACAACAAACCGAGTTTATTTAGATTCTTTTTACGCTGCTTATGACAGAGGTACTCCTGAACAGTTCTTTAATGGAGAATATTGGGAAGAAATATTTCCAGTTTTGCAAAACCATTCCCAGACACTCTATAATATAAGAAATGGAATTTATGGTGTTTTCGTAGATACGGAGGGCTCTATTTCAATATCTACGGAAATTGAACCTACGAAGGTAAATGAGGATAACATTGTTATTGCTTATAAATATGCCGGTGAAGAATTGTAGAATATTAATCTTAAGGAAGCTTCTGGTAATTTCCCTTTTGTCAATTTCTTTGGGTTGTTCAAATGCATGCCAATGCGTTCAAAACATCCATTCAACCTACACTAATCCAGATGTTAAATTGGAAGAAATAGAACAACTGAACATGGCTTTTTTAAGATCTGAAATAGAAAAAAAACCCATAAATCCCTATTTTATTTTTTTCTTTTTTCGGTAGCTGAGGATCCATTTTTTCTATACGTGTCTAAAGATCACCACCTTAGAATTCTTTCTTTAAAGGATACATCTAAATCCAGAAGCTTTCCTTTTACGAGTTTTTCATTAACAAACAAACCTTTTGTTATTGAATATTATAATGAAGATCTGCACTTGCTTAATATTCGAGATAAGATTTACTATCGAATGAAACTTTCTTCAGCAGAAACACTTACTCAAGATTACTTTTTAGATTTTTCATCCAGTTTTTCTAAGAGTGACTTTATAAAATTTTCAACTACTATTAAAAGCCTTTGGCTCAGTGATTCCACTTTGATATTCCCTATAGGTAGCAAACGTGGCAAAAACCAATTGGATAAACATGTTGCTATGAGATTGAATTTCGTTACTGGAAAAACTACTAGAATATTGACATATCCAAATTGTTACCAAACCTGCGAATTGTATAATGAAAGACCATTAATTGTTCCTAATAATAATAATATCTTCTGTTTGTTCACTTATTATGATGAAATTCAAAAAGTTCATAAGCAAGGTGCATTGGAAAATTCAATTGAAATACCAGGAAGTAGCGGGATTCTCCCCTATGAGCGTTCTAAAGAAATGAACCATGCATATACACGGGAACACGAAGCAAGATCAGAGAAAAACATTAATTTGATACATTTAAAAAGCAATTTTTATATAATTATTCAAAAATTGCCTCAGGAAGATGTTTTAAAACCAATCAAGTATAAGTATATCATTTTTTCAAATGAAGACAACCCCATATCATCGGGCATTTTTAATGAACAAATAGTAGGGGAACTGGCTATACCTTATAAAGAAGGTTTACTTGTCCCGAATCCTGATTTAAATAAAGCCATTTATTATGAAATCAAGTAGTGAATGTTCAATTTTCATTTTTACTTTGCTTATTAGCTTTTTGAGTTTTGGATGTGTTTCCACTCCAAGCGCACATTTAGTAGATCAAAAACTTATTGAACAATATTTGCCGGGAACAGAACAAATTGTGATCTTCACATGCCATCGATGCCAGTGTTTTCTTGACGAGCTTCCTAAAATTGAAAATTCGAAATCACTATTTAAGAATGTGAAATTTATAACAGATACTAAATGCACAAATTCTCAATTTCAATTTGACCATTTAGACCGGAGGCAAATAGATAGTATAAGTACAAAATTTTATAACGTTGTGCTCCTTAAAAGAGAAGGGAGTTTCTATCGATTCAGAATTGTCGAAACCGAAGAAAGCCCAAGGCTGTTAGGAATAATGAAAAATTTCTTTCTATGAAAATCTTTATTAAGTTTTTAATATAGATATCTATCACTAATTATTTGAAAAAAAGGATGATTTTAGTTTTAATTAGGTAATGAGCATTTACAAATTAGTTCACCAGATTAAACTTATCCTATCACCCCACATACTTCATCAACCTCTCCGCCACAGTTTCCAATTCTTCCGTGGTTTCTGGTTTGGTGATCATTTCTACATCAAACTTCTGGCAAAAAGCTTCATCGTGGGGCGAACTTGATGTGGTAAATACCACTACAGGAATGGCATCGGTTTCCGGCTCACTTTTAATAATGGCAAGTGTTTCCCTTCCATTTAATATGGGCATATTCAAATCAAGTAAAATCAATACAGGAGGATTTTGAAGACTTTTGCTGGATCTTAAAAATAGCAAGGCTTCCCTACCGTTGGCTGTTTCAACAATTTCATGCTGAATGCCTTTTTCTTCAAGTGTGGCTTTCAAAAGTTCCCGGTCTTCAGGATCATCATCTGCAAATAAAATAACCGGGCGCCTGCTGTAAATCATTGTTTTTTCTCTCCACCATATCATCAAAAAAACCAGGCCATCAGGCAAACTGGAAGAGCTTGTAATTGCTGTCGTTGCGATATTGCTCTTTTACACTGTGCGGTTTTGACCAATCGATGTTTATGAGCTTGCTTAGCCCCGCTATGAGGTTATTAAAAGATTCTGGTTTATTAAAGTAAAGATTTGCACCCTCCTCATAAGCTTTTTCAATATTAGCAGGAGAAATAGAATTGGTATACATAATTACAGGAAGATCGGTGTATCCATTTTCGCGTATGGAACGGAGCCAGCTGAAACCATTATGGTATGGCATATTAATGTCGAGCAAAACCAGGTCGATCTTCATGTCACGGTAAAGAAATGCATCTTCACAACGGTCAATGAAATATACTTTGATGTTTGGATCGATTTCCTGGATAGCTTCATTTACAAGCTCAAAATCATCCCTGTCATCATCAATAATAATTATATTCAATTCCCTTTTTGTTTGCATAATGGTGGTTGGGTTCAGCAAATTTAACTGTTTCGACAAAAAAGGAAACCTGCCAGTGTTTAAGTTTTGTCATTGTTTTACAGGAAGCCATATGATTATATTGGTAAACTGACCCATAACAGTTTCAGCTTCAATAGATCCATTATGGTTATCTGCGATCTTTTTACATAATGCCAGTCCCAAACCCTGTCCTTCTTCATAATGCAGTTTCCTGAACAAGTCGAAAACATGTTCGCGAAAATCCGGATCAAATCCCTTTCCATCATCTCTCACTTCAATTTTTACATGATCTACATATTTATATTTCCCTTTTACCGATCTATACGTATTCTGTTTTAAAACCACGCAGTTGATCTGCACCTTTGCCTTCTCATTTTTCCTGAATTTTATGGCATTCGACAGCAAATGGTAAAATAAAAGAACCAGCTGATCTTCATCAGCCTCAATGGGAATCATGCAATCAATTTCCAGTTCCAAAAGATCTGTATCCAGTTCATCCTTCATTTGCAGGAGTGCCCTGTTAATGATCTTATCAAGATGAACAATTGAAAACCTGTTCGATTTTTCATTCAGCCATACATATTGCTGTAAACCGGAAACAGTTGTGCGCATTTGTTCTGCCGACTTCACCAGCTTTTGCATGCCTGGCGAATCATTTGCTGACTGCAGTTTTCCTGAATACAAAATTATTTTTCTTAAAGGTTCCTTTAAATTATGCGTAACCACATGATTGAATTGCTGCAATTCATGATTTTGTTTACGCACTTTCTGCATTTGCTTTTCCAGTTCGCCTGCGTGTTTTTCAGAATCTTCTTTTGCCTGGATGAGGTTTGTATTTTCACGCAATGCCTTAAGTGCAGTATTACGTGCTGCCACCAATTCATCTTCAAATTTTTTTCGGTTGGGAACCGTAATGCAAATGCATAAGGTTAACCATTCACCTTCCCATTCCACTCTTTTTGCATTGAGTAATACTGCAATGTGATTTGAATCGGCAGCTAAAAGCGAAATAAAAATTTCTTCTGCATGGCCATGCATTTTTACCAGTGGAAAAAAATGCGTTTGGTAAAATATCCTGGTAGCCAGTGTAAATATCTTCTCGACATTTTTACCTTCCAGTTCATTTTTTTTATAACCCAGTAAATCGCAAAGCGCGTCATTTACCTGGAAGATATCTCCATTATCACCGAAAGCAAAATACCCGCAGGGTGCCTTATTAAAAAGTTCGGCTATCATGCTGCCTGAAGGTATTCCTTCATCAATTGAACAGTTTCTTCCGGTTCGCTCATATGCGGACAATGCCCTTTTGCTTTCATGATCTTTAATGTGCTTTGAGGAAGATTTTCATGAACATAATTTCCAACTTCAAGCGGGGCAATAATATCTTCTGAACATTGTAATATAAGTGAAGGTATTTTCAACTTATTAAGGTCTTCGCGGTTGTCGGAAAAGAATGTTGCTTTTGCAAATTCATGTGCGATCACAGGATCTGTACTGCAAAAACTTTCGGTAAGCTCATTACCCAGTTCAGGTCTTTCTGCATTAGCCATGATCTGTGGAGCAAGGAAGTTTGCCCAGCCAATATAATTTTTTTCCATGGTTTCAAGCAAACCTTCAATATCCTTATGTTCAAATCCACCTTTATAACCTTCTTTGTTTATATAACATGGCGAAGGTCCTACCATTATAATTTTGCTAAAGTAGCGCGGTCTTTCAATGGCGGCCAGCAATCCAATCATGCTGCTTACCGAATGACCCACGAAAATTACATTTTCCAACTCAAGTGCCTTGCAAATATCTAATACGTCCTGGGCATATCCGTTTAAACTGTTGTATCGTTCGGCCGAATAGCTGTTGATATCCGATTTGCCTGCACCTACATAATCGAATAGTACAATGCGGTAATCGTTTTCAAATGCAGGTGTAATGTAGCGCCACATATTCTGGTCGCAGCCAAAGCCATGTGCGAATAACATTGTGGTTGTTCCACTACCGAATATTCTTACATTGTTTCGCTTAATAATAGTTTCGTCCATGAATTGATAGGTTAAGGCAGATAAAGATAATGAAGAGCCTTATTCAAAATTCAAAGTAATAAACTTCAAAAAAAACCCGCATTTGCGGGTTTAAATGAGCCAAATATTTAAAACAACTTCTTCAATTTCTTTTTATTCATTAATAGGGCAACAATTGCTGTTGTTACAACCGCTGTTATTACCATTTTCTGTATGAATGGACCACGGTTATATTTCCATTCTGCCTTCCATCCTTTTTCGGCAAAAATATTCGGTACATGTCCGTGAATAAGATCATCCACAATTCCTTCCACCACATTCACCCTGTCGGCAACAACCAGTGGCAGCCAGTGCCCATAGTGGCTTTCGCTGTATTTAAATGCAAATCGCCTGATCATTCCACTTAATCCAGAGGGAGGTACAGAAGTTCCAAACACAGCTGTCAATGCAGGCCTTTCAATTGACATGAGAATTTCTTCATTCTTCGGTTGCAGCGGAGGCCTTTCCCAGTTCAGTCGTTGATGATCGTCGCCTGTATAATGTTTCATGGGATAGGTGGGCTCATTTTCAGGATCCGCATCCATTCCCCAGCCGGGAATATTCTTATAATCTGAGTGTATGTTT
Organism: Bacteroidota bacterium; assembly: GCA_023429985.1. Taxonomy (GTDB): domain Bacteria; phylum Bacteroidota; class Bacteroidia; order Chitinophagales; family Chitinophagaceae; genus Flavisolibacter. The sequence goes on from JAEZCV010000046.1 coordinate 6,745, forward strand.
TCCATAATAATTTTTTTAAGCTCTTGCTGATGGAGGTATTAAAACCGTTTTAATACAATTATCTCTTTTTGCAGAGAAAATATGGTACCCTTCCGCTACTTCTTCCAAAGGAATGCGATGCGTAATAAGTTCTTTTGGATTCAGCCTTCCACTCATTACATGATCTATCATTTTTGGAAGCAGTCTTTTTACGGAAGCCTGGTTGGCTCTAATGGTTATGCCTTTATTCACCACATTTCCTATGGGCACAAGCGCATCAATAGGGCCATAAACACCCACAATGGATACAATTCCGCCTTTCTTCACTCCATTGATAGCCCAGTGAAGCGCTGTAGTGGAGCCGCCCTGCAATAACATTTTTCTGCCCATAATAGTATTCGCCGTATTGCCAGCGGCTTCCCCACCCACTGCATCAATGCAAACATCGGCTCCCAGGTAACCTGTAGTTTTTTTCAGGAAAACCACAGGGTCGCCGAGTGAACGGAAATTATAAGCCTCGCAATGCGCAAATTTTTTCGCAAACTCAAGCCTGTATTCGAGATGATCTATTATAATTACTCTTGCCGCACCAAAGAACCAGGCACAGCGTGCCGCCATAATTCCTATGGGGCCTGCACCAAAAACCACTACCGTATCGCCTTTTTTTATTCCGCCCATTTCTGCAGCCTGGTAACCTGTTGGAACAACATCTGTTAAAAGAACGGCATCATCGAAATCCATTCCTTCGGGAATGATTTCCGGACTTACATCTGCATAGGGAACCCTTACATATTCTGCCTGGCCTCCATCAAATCCACCAGCAGTATGTGAATAACCAAATATGCCTCCCACCGCTGTTGCCTCGGGGTTAGATTCATGGCAGTTACCAAATAGTTGCTGCTTACAGAAGGCGCAGCTTCCACAGGCAATGTTAAATGGTACCAATACATGGTCGCCTACTTTTAGCTTCTTTACATCTGCACCTACTTCTTCTACAATGCCTGTAAATTCATGTCCGAACGTGGAACCCACTCTTGTATCCGGAACAATTCCATGGTAAAGGTGAAGATCCGAACCACAAATGCACGAACGCGTTACGCGCACGATCGCATCTTGTGGATGCAGAATTTTTGGTTCCGGTTTTTGATCAATGCGTACCCGGAAAGGCCCGCGAAAATTCATTGCCAGCATAATTTCTTATTTAAATGGAAAACGACCTTAGCTATTATTTTTTATCTATTATAAAATGCTAAAAAAAGCATGCCGCTTATTTTAAGCACCACTCACCACTCACTATTCACCACTCACTATTCACCACTCACCACTCACCATTCACTACCTTTGTTCATGCTCCAAATTGAAAATGCAAAACCTCATCACTTGCCTGCTATTGTTGAAATTTATAATGAAGCCATAAGGGAAGGGTTTTCAACTGCTGATACAGAAACTTTTACTATAGATGAAAAGCAATTCTGGTTTAATGAACACGATCATCTTCATCCCATATTTGTTGTCTTGTTAAATGATGAAGTTTGCGGATGGTTATCTTTAAGCGCCTATAGGCCGGGAAGAAAAGCTTTGAGTGCTGTGCGCGAAGTAAGTTATTATGTTCATGCTAATTTCAGAAAAAAAGGAGTGGCAACTGCATTGCTGCATCATGCAGAGAATTTCTGCGAACAAAACAATCTTCAGCATCTTATAGCTATCGTACTTGGAAAAAATGTAAAGACCATTTCCTTTTTAGAAAAACAAGGATTTGATAAATGGGGAACTCTGCCAGGCATCGCTGATTTTAATGGTGAAAGTGTTGATCACCTGTATTTTGGTAAACACCTGCTTCACTAATAATGCAGATAAATATCATTAGCAGATCAATAACCCCGCAAGAACCTTATTCTTCCTCATAGATCCATTTTTTAAACTGCGGTGAATTTTCCTGGCTGATTATGATCTGGTGATTATTTCCGGGCAGCGTAAGGTAAACTTCCAGCTTTACTTTTTCAAAGGTCTTAAATCCTCTCACATATTCGATGTTGATCAGGTATTTGCGGTTGGCACGGAAAAACATCTGCCTGTCAAGTTCTTCCTCCAAAGCCGAAAGATGCTTGTCGCATAAATATTTTTTTTCATCCTTATCAACTGCTATAATAATTGTATTGTCCCTATATATATAAGCTATGTCCTCAACCCTGAGTGCAATGTTTTCATTGCCTTTTTTAACGATGAGTCTTGTCTTCTTTCTTTTCATAGTTGATAGTTCCATATGCCACGATTTGTTTCGTAAATTAATCCTGTATTTTATAAAACCTTTGTCATGTCTTGCTAACTTGATAAGCGGGAAAATTTATCGTTAAGCGTTCTGTCATCTTCATAACAATTTCATTTCTGTTCGTTTTTTACATGATATACCCTAATTGTTAAAGGTTTCTAAACGCTGTTTATCTATTCGCTTTATAATTTGACAAATCCTATTGATTAAATTTTCCAATTCATGATTCAATCGTTTTAATTGATGTATGAATTGTAATTTTTAAAGTTTACCGCATCTGTCGGATTTATTCATATCAATAAATTCATTTTTCAGTGGCCTGTATTCATGTCTTAAAATTTCTCAGTTGATTTTTTCCGGCATTTAATATTTCTATGTTGTCTATTCAACATTAAAACCATTAAATCCATTCAATGAGAAAGTATGCAACCTTACTGGTATTGATCTTTTATGCTCATTTTTTATCTGCTCAGGGAACTGTTTCCGGTGTGGTCAAAAGTTCAGAGGGCAATCTTCCGCTTCCGGGTATCAGCATTATGGTTAAAGGAAAAGCCGCAGGTACTTCCACCGATAATTCCGGTCGTTTTTCAATAGCTGCGGCAAATGGTGATATCCTTGTTTTTTCAGGTGTTGGATTCCGGCAACGCGAGGCAGTTGTTAGTGGCAATTCAATGGAGATCTTTATGGAAACTGAAACTGCGGAAAATCTACAGGAAGTAGTAATTACAGGATACACTTCCCAAACCAGGCGGCAGTTCACCGGATCGGTTAGTCGTGTGTCGGGAGAAGATGTAAACCTTCAGCCTATGTCTTCCATGGAGCAACTGTTGCAGGGAAGATCGCCTGGTGTATTTATACAATCCCAAAGCGGTCAGCCTGGATCTGCCGCTTCTGTTACTATCCGTGGTAAAGGTTCGGTGTTAGGTGGTACACAGCCTTTATATATTGTTGATGGCATCCAGGTTACCGCTTCCGATTTCCAGGGAATCAATCCTGCCGACATAGAAACCTATAATATTTTAAAAGATGCGGTTTCCACTTCTCAGTATGGATCACGCGGTGCTAACGGTGTAATTGTGGTTACTACCAGGCGTGGTAAGAATGCCCGAACCGTTTTAAATTACGATTTTCAATACGGAATTTCATCGCTTCCCGAAAACAAACTTCGATTGTTGAATTCAGCAGAAAAGCTGGATTATGAGATCAATTACGACAGGCCCGATGGAATGAATCCTTTTGGTTGGTCGGATGAAGAAGTCGACAGCCTTTCAAAAATAGATGCAGGTTGGGAAGATGCGGTGTTCAGAACTGCAAAAACACAGCAACATATTTTAAGTGCTACCGGCGGCAATGATAAAACCCGGTTCTTTATTTCAGGATCCTATTTTTCACAGGACGGCTTGTTGCGTACCACAGATCTTGACAGGTATACAGGAAGACTGAACCTCGATCACACTGCCGGTAATTTCCGGGTTGGTATTTCATCAACATTTGGTTATTCCATTTTTTCAGGCACAGATGAAAATGATAACGTGATTTCAACTCCATTAAATGCTTTCCGGTGGACGCTTCCTTATACAACACCCTATCTTCCCGATGGAAGTTTCAATCGCGATGATCCGGGATTTAATCCCAACCCATTGCCCGATTTGTTTTTGAATAAGAATTCAAACAAACAAATAAAAGCCGTGGCAGGTATTAACCTTGAATATCGTTTCCCCTTTCTTCGCGGATTAAGCGCACGAACTTTATGGGGTATCGACTTCACCGATAACCAGAATGAAAATTATACCGACATTAATACTATGGCCAACGATGTTGTGCCTGGCCGGTCAGGAGCTTTTAATACCAATACATTAAGACGCACCAGGCGTACTGGAACCACCTCTCTCAATTATGAAGGCCGTTCCGGCAACCATAATTATGGTGTAGGTGTTTTTATTGAAACGGTTCAGAGAAAAACTACGTCTTCAGGGTTTACAGGTTTCGGCCTGATTGGCCCTATTAAAAACGCAGCAGGCATTACACCGGGAACACCTACCAATAACTTCATACCAACTGTAACCGGCAGGCAGACAGAAGATGCACTGATCTCTTATTTTGCGATTGCCAATTACGATTACAGGAATAAATATTTTATCAATCTTACCGGAAGAAGAGATGGTAGTTCGAGGCTGGCTCCCGGAAAGAAATTCGTAAACTATGGCGGTATAGGTTTGGGCTGGCAGCTAAGCAGCGAAGATTTTATGAGCGATCAGCAATTATTCAGCAACCTTAAATTAAAAGTAAGTTACGGTTCGGCGGGTAATGCAGATATTGGCGATGATTACGAGGCATTGGAATTATTCGGACCGGTTTCCTATAACGGTGTTGGAGGTTTGAACCTTATAAACCTTAAAAAGAATGCGCTCAGTTGGGAAACACGTCGAACAGCCAATGCGGGATTGGAATTTGGAATGTTCAATAGCAGGCTGAATGGTTCCGTAGAATTTTATAATGCAACTACTCATGGTTTATTTCTTAACCGTTTATTGTCCTCAACTACAGGTGCGGGCAGTATAGTTACAAATTTGGGAAAGCTGCGCAACCGTGGTGTTGAAATAGCACTGAACTATGATGTCGTTAGAAACAGGAATTTTAATGTAAACATATTTGCTAACTGGACGACCAACAGGAGTGAGGTGCTGGCACTTGATGGAAACAATGAGATCATTAATGGCATTCTAATCAACCGTGTGGGTGAACGTGCCAATAGTTTTTACCTGGTGCGTTTTGCAGGTGTGGATGCTGCCGACGGAGAAGCAGAATATTATAAAGCCGATGGTAAAACCAAAACCAAAGTGTACGATCCCAACGATGCTGTGCTCACAGGTGCTATTGATCCAAAAGGGTTTGGAGGTTTTGGAACCAATGTAAATTTTAAAGGCATTGAATTATCTGCTTTGTTTACTTACCAATACGGAGGAATGGTTTTCAATAATGCAAGAGCTGACGTTGAAAATCCTCAATACTGGTTTTCCAGTTTATCGGCCAATATGTTAAATGAGTGGCGCGCACCTGGCGATGTTACCAATGTTCCTTCAGCCTTTAGTGACTTCCAGTACGCAACAACCCGTTTTCTTGAGAAGAGCGATTATGTGCGTTTGCGTAACGTGATGCTAAGCTACACACTTCCCAATGCAATCACTTCCAGGTTGAATGTAAGCAGCTTGAGAGTTTTTGTTCAGGGTCAGAACCTGTTTACATGGCATGATTTCCTTGGATACGATCCTGAAGTGCCATCGGGCATTCTTACCGGAGCACAATACCCTGCATTGAAAGCTGTAACATTTGGCGTTTCACTTGGATTATAAAATTTAAAAGAATGAAATCATATATATTATTAATAGCGATCCTTTTAACTATTGTCTCATGTTCAAAATCAATCGACCTTGATCCCACACACTCGGTTAATGGAGATGATTTTTTTAAAACCGTGGATGAATATGAACAGGCACTAACCGGAACCTACCAAAGGCTAAAACAAAACAGTTTGTATGGTGGTGTTAACGGTGGCAGTGTGTTTTTGTCATCTGTAGATATTGCTGCAGATAATTTTTACAGTGGCCCTAATAACCTAGGAAACCTGAACAATATGTTCAGGTGGAATTATACCGCCGACGATCCGGTGGTTCAGGGAGCATGGGATGCTGCCTACCTTGTAATACAACAGGCTAATATTTCTATGCGGGGAATTGAAAGATTCAGAAATGATGAACCGCTGAAAGTTAACAGGATTGAAGGACAGGCGCGCGCCATCAGGGCATTCATGCATTTTGAATTATTGAGATGGTGGGCAAACGATTTCGATCGTAATGCCACCACGCTGGGAATTGCCTATTCCGATACTTTCGATATTGAAAGAAAACCTGCACGTTTAACAGTTAAGCAGTCCTACGATAAGATAGAAGCTGACCTGAAAACAGCAAAGTCAATGATGTCGAACATGGATAAGGCCATACAATCACCTTCTTCAACCGCGGCAACTGCAAGAGCATATGTTGATACGCTGGTGGTAAATGCCATGCTTGCACGCATGTATTTATATGCAAATGAATGGGATAGTGCTATAAAATATTCCAGCTATGTAATAGATGCAAGACCATTGGCCAGCCCGGATGAATTTCCAATGATTTGGCAGGACGCAACAACAACTGAAGTAATATGGTCTGTGAATTACCAGGCCGGAAACCAGGCCCTTGCCCGTGAAATTTACCAGCCTTCGGGCGACCAGTTGCAATGGCGTCCGGTAACCGCTCTTCTGGATTTATATGAGACCAACGACATACGCGATGCTGCATACTGGAGAACGAGGAATGGAAGAATTGTATTGAATAAATATTTCGCTAAATCTACTTCTTCCGGAAATCCTGATGGTGTTGTGAATTTTAAAGTTTTTCGCACTGCAGAAATGTATTTGATCCGCGCAGAAGCTTATGCAATGAATGGTGATGATGTGATGGCACTTTCGGATCTTAATGATCTGAGAGCCGCGCGCAATGCATCGGTTGGTGCCGAAACAGGTGCCGATCTTTTAGATGCCATACAGGTAGAAAGAAGAAAGGAGCTTGTTGTTGAAGGACATCGATTCTTTGATTTGAAACGCACCACCCGAACTGTAAATCGCACGCAAAGTTGCAGTAATTACTGTACGCTGGCATCAAACAGCAGGGCATGGGCCTTACCTGTTCCACAAACGGAAAGATTGGCAAATAATAACATGCAGCAAAACCCGGGTTACTGATTTTTCTTCACCTGGTTAAAGTCCATCAATGCAGCAATGTGTTGGTGGATTTTTTTTTAGCCTTTGTGGAATCCTGCTAAAAATCATTCGCTATTAAGAATTCATTTTTCATCCTTTGAAATTCACGGTTTAGATTTTAAGCAGATGTGCGCTGAAGCAAATGTTATCAAATTGTGGTCTTTGAAAATAAATCTAAAAGCTGATGAGAAAATCTTTTTTAATTCTACTGGGGATGCTTGCATTTAGTATGCAGCTATGGGCCCAGAACAAAAGTGTTAGTGGAACAGTTACAGATAGCCTGGGGCAGGGGC
>JAEZCV010000089.1 GCA_023429985.1 Bacteroidota bacterium
GCCTGGTTATCCATGCCATCAATCAGCTGGTTCAGGCGAAGGTTTCCGCTCGACATAAATCCACGTGTGGTAACGGTTCTAAAAGTTAAGCTGGCAGTATGCATATCAACGCCCTTAAGGTTATTGATAGCTTCGTAATAGCTTGGTGCCGGCACATTTCTTAATGTAACACTGCTCATTCTTTCCACGGTAACCGGTGCATCAAGAATTCTTTGGGGAGCCCTTGTTGCGGAAACAACAATTTCCTGTCCCATGGAAGTAGTCTGGTTCAGGTTAATTTCCAATGGAGTGGATGCGTCATTAACATCTAGTTCAAGCGTTTCAAAACCTACCGAAGTAACGATTAATACCACAGGCAGAGAAGGAACAGTGAGGCTGAAATTACCTGTAGAATTGGTGAGGGTCCCTTGTGTGCCCCCCCGAACAGTTACGGATGCGGAAGGAATTCCTTCGGATGTAACGGCATTTTTTACAGTGCCCGTTATCGTTACATTTTGGGCCATAGCTGAAACGGATAACATGATTGCAGTAAGCAACAGAAGGGAAAAGCGGGAGCTTTTTCTCATAAATTGAATTTTAGGTTAGAGTAGCATTCGTTTGGAACAGGTAAGGTTACCTGATTTAATGGAAAATTAAGCTATAGAAATATTATTCTAAAATAAATTCACCTGATCTTTTTAAACCTGATCAATCTCATAGAAAAATCCTTTTTGAATTCCTTCCATTAATTTCGATCTATGTTCAACAAACCATTCCCCGGCCAGACGCATTTTTATAAAGGAAAAGTCCGAGACGTATATACTATTGAAAAAGACCTTCTTGTGATGGTTGCCTCCGATCGTATTTCAGCCTTTGATGTTATCCTCCCAAGACCGATTCCTTTTAAGGGACAGGTATTGAATCAGCTGGCAGCTTTTATGCTGGAAAACACGCGTGACCTTTGTGAAAACTGGCTTATCTCGGTTCCGGTTCCAAATGCCTCTGTTGGATTCAGGTGTGAACCTTATAAAGTTGAAGTAGTGGTGAGAGGGAATCTTTGCGGACATGCATGGCGCACTTACGCTAACGGTCAAAGAATTCTTTGCGGAGTACTCATGCCGGAGGGCATGAAAGAGAATGATTATTTCCCTGCTCCTATCATTACACCTTCAACAAAAGCTTCAGAAGGTCATGATGAGGATATAAGTGAAGAAGAAATTCTGAAACAAGGCCTGGTTAATGAAAATGACTGGAAAGAAATAAAACAGAAAGCGCTAGCCTTATTTGAAAAGGGAAGAGAAATGGCAGATACAAGGGGTTTGGTACTGGCCGATACAAAATATGAATTTGGAAAAAGGAATGGAAAGATTGTTTTAATGGATGAAATTCATACACCCGATTCATCAAGGTATTTCTATGCTGATGGCTTTGAAGAACGGCAGGAAAAAGGCGAAAAGCAAAAGCAGTTAAGTAAGGAATTTGTAAGAGAATGGCTGATTGAACATGAATTCATGGGAAAAGAAGGCCAGGTAGTTCCGGAAATGACAGATGAATGGGTAAAAATTATTTCAGACAGGTATGTTGAATTATACCAGCAGCTTACGGGAAAGTCTTTCGAGCCTTCCGAAATTCCGGAGGAAGAAGGCTATAATATTATTGCAGAAGAATTAGATCGTTTAAAGAAAGTTTGATTAGAGAGAACTATTTTTTTTCATTCAGTCTTGGCCTGACGCGCGAACGACTTTTATTAAAAATATTTCTTCCTTTATCAATACCCTTTCTAATTAATTTTTGTTCTTCAACTGGAAGATGAAATACTTCCATGCATTCCTTACTGCAGCAGCCATCGAATTCATTTTTGCATTTTTCGCATTGAATAAATAATAGATGGCATCCGTCGTTAGCGCAATTCACATGCGTATCGGCAGGGTTACCACACTGGTGACATTTTGCTATAACTTCCTCAGTAATTCGCTCTCCAAGCCTGTTATCGAAAACAAAGTTCTTCCCTTTGAATTTCAGTGGAAGATTTTTTTGCTTTACCTGGTTGGTATAATTGATGATGCCCCCTTCGAGGTGAAAAACATTTTTAAATCCACGGTGAAGCATATACGCAGAAGCCTTTTCACAACGGATACCTCCTGTGCAGTACATGATGATATTTTTATCGCGAGCTTCCTGTAACATATCGGCAGCCATTGGAAGCTGTTCGCGGAAAGTGTCAGAAGGAATTTCAATAGCGCCTTCAAAATGACCCACCTCGTATTCGTAATGATTGCGCATGTCCACCACAATGGTATCGGGATCTTCCGTTAACTTATTAAAATCTTCGGCACTTACATATTTACCCTTGTTGCGCATATCAAATTCAGGATCATCAATACCGTCGGCAACGATCTTGGGTCGCACTTTTATCTTGAGCACCCAGAAAGATTTACCGTCATCATCCACAGCAATGTTCAGGCGAATCCCGTTCAAAGGTTCGATGGAATACAAATACTGCTTTAATGCTTCAAATTTTGAGGATGGTACACTTACCTGGGCATTGATTCCCTCATGCGCAACATATACCCTTCCAAAAACCTGTAATGCCGAAAAATGCTTATACATATCATCTCTGAAAGATGAAGGATCTTCGATATGAAAATACTGGTAAAAAGAGATGGTGGTCCGGGGCTCTTGTTCTTCAAACAAACGTTGTTTGAGTTCCTTTTGTGAAACGCGGTTGTGTAGTAATGCCATAATTGAAATTTTAAGATCACTTGCAGGGTGAACTCCGTAAACGGAAAAATTTCTTCCCTTTGCAGGGTGGCGCAAAAATACGATTTCACAATTTAAACAAACTGTGAAATCGTATCGTTATCTGGGGGATTAGTAATTAAATAGTGCCTGTAAGGATCAGAATCAGCCCGAGCATGGCTACAATAAGAGCAGCTATTGGAGAAACTATAATCAGTGCAAGTGCCAGAACTCCAATCAGGATGTAAAGGATCAGCTGCCTGTTGGTTATGGCTTTCTTCCGGCTGAAAAAAGATGAAACTTTTAATTTAAAAGCCGTCCACAGGAATTTCCTTTTCAGTTTTCTTAATTCCTTTTTACTTTTTTTAGCTGCATAAACAGTTAAAACGAGCATGGTCAGTAAAGAGGCTTCTCCAACCGGTAAATTACCTGGTTGTTCGGTTACTGGTGTTGATTGCGGTTGTGAAACAGTTGATGTAAATGCCATAAAATTGAATTGCATTTGGTTAATAGGTGGCACTAAATTAAACAAACTTGCAACAGCAATAAATATTATTATCGGCGCTGGGCATTCAACATTCCTCCGAGGGCACCTCCGAAGCCAAACTTTATTCCAAAAGGATTACCGGACTCGGCCTGGTAGGCGGTAATAAAATCAATTCGAATGAATTTTATGATATTCTCAATACCCACAAACACTTCAGCATAATAATTATCCCTGTTCACATAAAAAGTGTTAGTGCCGGCAAGAAGATTCCATTTTAATTTATTGAACAATGGTATTTTATTGGTAAGCAGCCCGTTAAAATGGTGTTCAAGGTGCATCAGGCCGTAAATTTTTTCTGTATTGCTATACCTGTAATAGGGCGCCAGTTGGAAAGCGCCGAGATAAACACTTGCAAATTTAATCTGGTTCCCTATAAAATGAGTGTAATCCGGTATGTCAACCCTGCGAGAATTTAAAAATCCCCCGGCACCAAGTTTAAATTCCAATTGTCCTTTCAGTTTTAAATTCATATTTCCGGTAACAGAGAAGTTCCATTTATCAAAATCAGCAACACTTCCCAGCAAACCTTTTATACCTTTTGAATAGTTTATAGCAAAAACCGGGGCTGTTGAACCAATTGAAACTTTCCTGTTTGGATATTGTATATAGCGCTGCCCGGGTTGAAACGAAAATCCAAGATTGGTGATTACTGCCTTGTGTTTCTCAAAAGGGATATGTTCCATTTCGTAGGGATGGTTGGGAGAAAACTTGGTATTGCGGGATTTAAACGAAAAATTTGTAGAATTTTCCAGCGGGATTCTGTCCTCAAACATAAGCACGGCATTTATCCTGATACCATTTTCAAATTTGTCCTTATAATTTATCTCCCCAAAATAATTTTCATAGATCTTTAAATAGTTATTCTGGAAAAACAAGGTTGAAATAGCATTAGTTAATGATTCCACCGGGTTTAAAGGATTTAATTGCTTTACCCTTTTGCCGCCCGAAACAGAAAATAATTTATCTCTTTCAAAGAAATCTTTGGGTTTAATAATGATAGCTGCTGATGGATTGAGATGCTTATTGCTGAAACCATATCTCAGGTTAGCAGCAAGAACCAAATTTGATTTCCATTCTTTTGGCCGCAGCGTTAAAGAATGCTGGAAATCGAAAGAAACGCCTTCAACTGTATTGTAGGAAAGAGAAGTTATCATTGGTTCAATCCTGTAAGTTGAAAAATTCCTGGTATTGTAAAAATTGCGGCTGATACCAAATAAAAAAATATCAGAAGCCGAAATTCTTTTCCTGCGTTTTCGAAGCGAATCAATATTCCTCTGGGAATACATGGAGTCTCTATAAAACTGGAAAATGCTGTCCTTAACTATAAAATCTTTCTTTTCTTCCGGTTCCAGTGGTACGGGCCTGCGATGGCTCCAATAGCTGCTGTCGCGCTTATTATAGGCCGTATCATAGGTCATGATCACGCGGTTAAAAAATTTTTTATCAAATTCCGGGTTCAGGTTGTAGTCGTTATATACGTTGAGAAAATTACCAACAAACTCCAGCCCCATGATCTTAGCAGCTAAAAAAACAACCTGGTTCTGTGTACGCCACACATCATTACTAACGGGGGCGTGTATTTGTTTTACTGCTATTGTATCTAAAAGGTCGAGCTGGTAATCTTTGGTAGTAATCAGGTCCAGGCTGTGAATACGCCAGTCGCCGTCTACAATAAAAATGGTTCCTGAAAACAGGGGTTCATGTTTCCGGCGTGGCGTTACCCTGATCTGGTTGATCATTTTATCACCTTCAAAGAAATTCCCCTCATACTTGAAACGATAATAATGGAAAGCATTATCTGCAACCGGAGACACAAAACCACGCTGATTGAAACCGGAGGAAATGAGCGTTATGTTATTGGTATAAAAGTTAATAAAGATCGGGAAATCAATTCCACCTACCATACCACCGCTCACACGTGATGAAAGCACTTCGAATTTATATTTGTCAGGCTTTTTATAATTAACCCTGGTTACTGTTTCGGCAAGATAAAGTATGCCTCTTCCTGCCGAATCAAATATTGCAGAATCGCTGTCTTCCCTTTCAATTTTCCTTCCCATGAATTTCTCAGGTAACTTCCTGGACCGCATTAATCCCTTTATATAAACATCAACAATAAACGAATCAACCTGGCTGTTGTAATATTCTCTTTTTTTAATGGCCTGTTTCATGATCTCAATAGCCGGGTCCTCTCCTCTTTTGATCACCACTTCCTCCATTGAAAGCTCCTGAACTTTTAACTCAAAATTCAGTTCAATGTCATTACCAGAAATTCGAACAGTTTTTTCCTGTGCTGTAAATCCTACATACTGGCATACCACGGTATAACTGCCATTCTCCAGCTGAATAGAATACTTTCCCACGCTATTGGCCACAACGCCACGGGAAGTTCCCTTAATAATTATTGAAGCGTATGGAAGTGGTTTTCCCGAATTGTCGGTAATTGTACCGGATATTATCCCTGCAAAAGATAACTGGCAACATAACAGCAGCAGTAAAGAAGCGATTATTCCTTTCATAAGCAGTAGGTATAACGAATTTAAACGCCAGGCACCTAACCTGCAGCCGGATTTAAAATTTTAACAATTAAAATTTTTAATATGATCTTCCTCTTTTTTGTAAAGGCAGCATGGAACTTCCGGCCATTGCAGCAAAGCCTCCAACAAGGGCCCCGGTTAGTGCAGTAACAAGAATAAGTAAAATGGAAGATCCTCCAAGGGGAAAAACAACAGCAATTTTGGAGGAAAGCAACCCCTGGTTTTTAATATCAATCCATAAAGCGAGCAGGCCCCACAATATAAATATTGCCAGGAAACCCGAAACAAATCCCAAACCTGGGTGTTGCCTGAAAATAACAGCAACCAAAAATGAAATACCCGCTATACTCCACCATGGAAGGAAAATGCCGGCTAAAAATGAAAGGAGTGCTGTTAATAATATGGAAAGTAAAAATCGCATTGCATTCGTTTAGCTGTTTGAAAAACTTATTTTACTGATGATCCTTTTATCGCTGGTTTCATCTGCCTGCATAAACCATATTTTATAATATTTGCCTGCTGCCCAGTCATCAATAAAATTTTCATAGAACCTGCTTCCCGGATTCCCACTTTGCCCTCCCGGATAAATTCCATAAGCTTCAACCGGGTCGGTCATGTGTACGATCATGCGCCAGCTGGGACCATGACTGGTAGTTATTGCGTTAATGGTGTTATTCCATCCGCCTAACGCTAACCCCTGTCTTCCAAAAGGCAGAAATGCTGTTCTCAGCAAATGATTTATAGAGGGATTTTTATGCTTCCACCATTCTAATCTTCCTGCATTTTCGGCCTTTTTCAATTCTTTCGCGGCTTTGTCAAAGGCAGATGTCACCACATCCTGAATTGTTTCCACTTCGGCAGTGTTTATGTCATCAATATACTTCATGGCGGAGTCCTTCACAAGCAATTCATAGAGCGTTTGATCGTCGGGGTAAGTATAGTTATGTGAAACCCTGCTGATCTCATCCTTCCAGATCTCCATTTCCAGGCTGTCCCACCAGGTTTGAAAAATGGTGGGAGCCATTGCATCTGCAGTGGACCGGAAATTCCAGTTCTTTAAAATATCGAGAAAGGTACCGGCTTCTCCGCTGATCCTGTTCTCATCAATATTCTTTAATAACAAACCGGTAGCAGCTTGTGCAAAAACACTATGAACATCTAATTGCAACTGCATCATATCTTCAGGAACAATGCCCTGCATGGAATCGAGCTTTCGTGCAATAGCAATTCCCCTGGAAGTAATATAATTTCCGGGAATATAATAAGGATAAGTTGCATCAACAGGTCTTTGATTTGCGCTTTGGATATAGCCTGAGGGCGGATTCATAACATGAGGATTTTCTTCCTGGGGAATATAACCCTGCCACATATACGAAGAATCATTTCCGGGCATGATATAATTGCCCTGCCCTTCCCAGCGTGCTGGAAATTTTGCCTGTTGCCAGATAGCAATGTCACCCGAACGTGAAGCAAAGGTCATATTTTGCCCGGGCGTTTTAAATATCTTTATGGCTTCTTCAAATTCAACATACGATGTGGCCCGGTTAAGATGGATCCACATCAATCCTTCATTGGATGGCTCATGTGCGGTCCATTTCAGCGCTATAGCGCGGCCATTCAGATCCTCTCCTGTAAAACTCCTGTCATACATTACTGGACCAAAAGCAGTGTGGGCAACAGTGTCATAAAAATCTGCTCCTCCCTTGATTTTAATGGTATCAATTCTCAGCGTTGTGGATTGCCAGGCGTTATTGAACCAGTATTCCTGCTTATTATCATCTTTAAAGTTTATGAAATAATAATCTCTTACATCGCGCTGGGCATTGGTAAATCCAAATGCAATATCCTTATTGAAACCAATGATAACACAGGGAGTTCCAGGAAAGGTGGCACCATACACATTCATTGTTGGCGTGGTGATCTGCATTTCATACCAGATGCTGGGTAGTGATAATTCAAGGTGAGGATCGTTACAAAGAATGGGATATCCCGATAAAGTATTTGAACCGGCAACCACCCAGCTATTACTTCCATTATTGCGCTTAGGCCTTCCCGATTCTGTGGTTCTTATTAAAGTAGAATCCAAACCAAAATAATTTGAATCCGCATCGGCAGGTTTTACCGGAATAAATCCAGCAGCGGCAAAGAAACTTCCTTTCGGAATAATGGGAACCAAAGAATCATGAACCTGCGGAAACAATACATTCATTTCAGCATCGCTGAAAACCGATTTCATATTGCTGAACTCCAGGTCCCGATCAAATCCGGCAAGTGTTTTACTCATTTGTTTTAAGAAAAGAGCAGATTTAAAAATCGACCATCTTTCGGGTTTATAATTCAGCAATTTGTACTCAAGAGGAAGGGCAGCTTCAGTTAAATTATCAATATAAAAATTCACTCCTGCAGTATAAGCATCGTAAGCAAGCTTTGATTGAGGATCTGATTCCATTTCTTTTGCCGCCAGTTCGGCTGCATATACCATTCCCATTCTTCTTTGTTCACGGTCGAAGCGGAGAAACTGGGGATTATCGCCCATTTTTTCACTGATTCTTCCGGCTGCAGCTAGTGTTTGAAATTCCATTTGCCATAAACGGTATTTTGCATGTAGATAACCTTGCACATACCATGCATCTTCATCGTTTTCGGCAAACACATGTGGCACAAGCCTGTCGTCCATATAAACATCCACCTTGCCTTTTAAACCATTGATGCTGATGTTCTCACTGGCAGGAATATCCGAAGATTCGGCATTCTGCCAGAAACCCTGTTGAGGAGACACCAGTTTGCCTAATGGAGGTATTTGTCCCCAGGGCCTGCTTAAAGCATAAATTAGAGCAAGCGTAATGAGGGTGCTGATAATAAATAAGAATATTCTCATAAGCCTTTAGTAATGGCAAGATAATAATGTTTTACAGGAAGTGCCAGCCGCATATTAATCCTTTTTTCCACCCAGCATAGGAACGAAACTGAACTTATCAAACACTTCTTCTTTCATTGTTCCATCGGGCTGGCGGGTCAGCCGTTTCATTACCTGCACATCGCCGCTTCCCACAGGAACAACCATACATCCACCGGGCTTTAACTGTTCAACCAGTCGGGGAGGAATTTCTGGAGCTGCGGCAGTAATTAGTATGCGGTCGAATGGAGCGTAGGTTGGAAGGCCTTCATA
>JAEZCV010000094.1 GCA_023429985.1 Bacteroidota bacterium
GACGAAGCCCGGCTAAGAATGGAATTTGGAAAATTGCGGGGACTGTTTCAAAAATATTTTATAGATCAACCTACTGTTTCTCAACCTGTACTATCTATGGGAATGAGTGGCGATTATAATATTGCCGTGCAGGAAGGCAGTAATATGGTCAGGATCGGAAGCCTTATATTCGGGAGGAGAACCTAAACCAGGCATGATTAGCAGAGGCTGGCATGCTTTTTTTCCTGTTTAATAAAACCTCAGTCATGAAAAGAATTTATTTAACGCTAATGACAGCCTTGTTCTCTGTTTTCGCATTTGCACAGGATGTACCTGAAAAAGTTGATGTGGATATCAGTACAGGCGAAAGCAACTGGTACGCCTCTCCCTGGGTTTGGGTAGTGGGTGCGGCTGTTTTCATTCTTCTCCTTGTTGCACTTACGCGCGGAAGTGGACGAAGGGTAGATTAAAATCGATCTTATATAAAAACTGCCGGCTTAGTCCGGCTTTTTTTAGCACCGTTGCTTCAATCAATTTCCCGCCGATTCACGCAGATCTGGATCTTGATTAACAAATAATTTTCAGGAAACAATTCAACCTTTAGTTCACGCAGATTGCGCTGATCAGAGTTTATAGATCTAACTGAACTTCAATAACGCCTCCAGCCGTTAAAACTTAATGCTTAAGTTAAGCTGCACAATTAGTAAACAGACTTGATGAAATATATCCTGATTAACAGGAAGCGAAGAGTATTATTCAATTTAATCAACAGGATAATTAAATAAGGTTGAGCGTTTGCTTAACGATCTTGTTAAAACAATCGCTCAACATTTATGCGTTCGACTTTTTCAAGCCCTTCATCCAATACTGAAATTTCTTCAGCCTGTTTCTGCTCATCATAGAAAATGTTTCCTCGGTAGTACGGGTTACATAAAGGAGGTAACAGATCAAGATAATCAGCACAATAAAAAACCACACTGGTAACATAATTTCTGATTTGAACTAATAAAGCCAAATTCCGTTCCAATCCGCTTTTTAAATCTTCAATTATTTGTGAGGAAATTATTAGCCTCGTTGCAGAAAATTATTGTAGAGTGCTTCCCGGCTTTGCGCGGAGCAGGAATACTTATAGAAAAAAATCAACAATCTATTTAAAAGTGCTCTTCATTACTTTAACAACTCCCTGCGGCGACCATTCCGGCGAAACGATCATACGCCTAACCGTATGTAATGGTTCAAGCGAATCTCTTTTGGTAGAAAGAATAAATGACATTTTATAATTCCTGCTTTTTATTTCAGGTATGGCTTCCTGGCTCCAGATACCAAAAGGGTAGGCGAAATACGCTATCTGCTTACCCGTAATTTCTTCCAGCTGTTTCCTTGGTTTATCAAATTGTTCCGTCCAGTCGTTTCCCTGAAGCCTGTCAACCCTTTTATGATCCCATGAATGAGATGCCACCACGTGCCCGTCGTCCGATAATTGTTTGATCTGCGCTTTGCTCATGTAATTGGGCCTGTTAATGGAAATGGTCATAATAAAGAACACACCTTTGAATCCATATTTTTCCATTTCGGCTTTTGCCACTGTATAATGTTCTTCCCTTGTATCATCATAGGTGATCATTACCGGTTTTTCGGGCAGTTCGGTCCCATACACCAGGTAATTATAATATTCGTCAGGCGTGATGGAGTGATAACCACTGTCTGATAGAACTTTCATGTGAGCCTTGAACTGTGCAAGGGTAACTTCATAACCCATGCTTGCTTTTGATGGCATTTTTATATCTCGTATCCGGTGGTAGCATAGAATAGGAACCTGCTTGCGCGCCAGTATTTCATGAGCTGTTGCCGGCTTTTTTTCAGCAACCATTTCTTCCTTTACAGGTGTGGTGGATTGTTTTGTGGAATCCTTTGATACTTCGGTTTGGGAAGTAGCACCATTACATGATGAAAGGTATATTGCAACTGCGGCAACAAAAATTACCAGGAAAAGATTCTTCATAAAAATAATTACCGAAAGATATAAGCAGCAAAAGCAGAAAGAAAAATTATTTCGACCATTTGAATTTTGCAGCAGTTAAAACTCCGTCAACCAGATTAGGACTTGACAATTTCCCTCACCATTCACCACTCACCATTCCCCATCCCGCCACCTCTTCCAACAACCCAACCTGGGCCGGCAGTATTTTGATCTTTGCAGTTGCCAGGTCAAACCAACCTGCTTTATCAACTTCGGGGAAAGATTTCATTTTACCTGAGCGCGGCGGCCACTCAATTTCAAAACTATTAGAATGAATTTTTAAGGGATCAATGTCGCCTTCAACTGCCCAGGCCATTACAAGTTTGCCGGCTTTTTGTTTGATGGGATTCAGCTGAATGGGATTTCCTTTTACTTTCAAGCCTGTTTCTTCTTCAAATTCGCGAAGGGCTGCCGTTAAAGGTTCTTCACTGGCAGAAATTTCTCCTTTTGGGATCGTCCACCAGCCAACATCTTTATTTTTCCAGAAAGGCCCTCCCGGGTGAACAAGGAAGAATTCAATGGACGATCTTTTCCTGAACAAAAGAATACCTGCGCTGATTTTCACTATGGAAAATTTAGATGTTATACGCAAATGATAAAGGAGACTTCTAAGGATAGCTGCTCTCGCTTTCCACTCTCTTTCTCCACTCTCTTTCTCCGCTCGCCCTTTCTCCGCTCTCTCTATCCCAGTTCTTCCTGTATCACACCATTCAGCAGTTCTTCACTTGCAATTACCCACAGAGGAACGCCTTCTTCAACAATCTTCCAGTGCTGGTCGTTCTTCTGCATTTTAAACATAATACGGTTGCCCCTGTCATCCGGAACATCCACGTGCAACATGGCGTTAGATGTGCCCGGAAGCATTCTGAAATTAAATTCCCTGAGACGTTCGGCTACTTTAACAAGTTTGGTGAAATGTATATTCCGCGTAAACGAAAAATTGATGGACTTCATACCGGCACAAGATGCAATTATTATGCTATAAAAAATCAAAAAATAAATATTTGGAGAATATTTAATGAATAACATGTCAATAACAACCTGCATTTCCTTTGTTTTTAGGCATAAGAATTGATTTTAACTCCATAGCTGGCTACGAAACCTTAGCTTTGCATTTGTAAAAAACGGAACAGTTCATCAGCAATGGCAACACCCAAATTTCCCGCAGTAAAGCAGTCCTTTCATTCAGAATTAAAAAGACGCATCAACGAATATTTTGAATCTACCGGTAAATCTTCTACCGGCAATACCCAGTTGTTCATTAAAGCTATCGTGCTTTTTTCGGGTTTTGTATTCCTGTACGTTCATTTGGTATTTTTTACTCCTGCCGTCTGGATCGCTCTTATTGAATGTGTTTTACTGGGTCTTGTTACCGCCGGCATCGGTTTTAATATTATGCATGATGGCGCCCACGGAAGTTTCAGCAAATACAAATGGGTGAATAACCTTGCTGCTTACAGCCTTAATTTATTGGGTGGAAGCTCCTTTATGTGGAATGTTAAGCATAATGTTATTCACCATGCCTATACAAATGTTGATGGTGTGGATGATGATATCGACATTCAGCCCTGGATGCGCATGAGCACTACGCAGCCCAAGTTAGTGATGCACAGGTACCAGCATTTTTATTTCTGGTTCCTTTATTCCATGCTTTACATCCTTTGGATCTTTGTTCTCGATTACCAGAAATATTTCAAGCGCAAAATAGGTGATATGCCTATTAAGAAGATGGACCTTTGGGATCACGTGGTATTCTGGGGTTTTAAACTGGGTTATGTTGCCTTGTTTGTAGCTATCCCGATCTATACAGTTGGATTTACAGCCTGGCTGATTGGCTTTCTTACCTTTTCTATTATTGCCGGCTTTGTTATTTCTATAATATTCCAATTGGCACATACGGTAGAACATACCGCCTTCCCCGTACCTCATAAGGATACCGGCAAGCTGGAAGATGAATGGGCCATCCACCAGTTAAAAACCACAGCCAATTTTGCTCCCAAGAGTAAGTTGATCAGCTGGTTTGTAGGTGGACTGAACTACCAGATCGAACACCATTTATTTCCCAAGATATCGCACGTACATTATCCTGCTATTCGTAAAATCATCAAGCAGGCATGTAACGAGTTTAATGTTCCTTATGTTGAATACAGGAAAATGAGGCATGCTATTTTTTCGCATGTGAATTTCCTTAAACAAATGGGAAGAGCTTAAACAAAATCCTTAACAAAAAATATTCCCGGGTGATTCGTTTTATCTAGCCCGTTCACCCTAACTTTGCAACGTTATTTGAGCATCGCATTTGGTTAAGTGTAGAATTCATCTGCTTTTTTTCCCGCTGATAGTTAGACCCTTGCTTTCTTGCCTCGTCTCAATCATTTAAATCAATTTTTTAAAGAAAGTATGAACATTTACGTTTCAAACTTAAGCTTCAATGTACAGGATGAAGACTTAAGAGAATTTTTTACCGAGTATGGCGAAGTTTCTTCTGCCAAAGTGATCACCGATAAATTCACCGGCAAAAGCCGTGGATTTGGATTTGTTGAAATGCCCGATGATGAAGCAGCGCAAAAAGCGATTGCTGAATTAGACCAGGCTTCTGTTGAAAACAGAACCATCAGGGTTATGGAAGCAAAACCTAAAGAAGAAAAAGCACGTACCGGTGGTGGTGGTTTCCGTTCTAATGGCGGTGGCTTCAACAACGGCGGCGGTTATAACAAAAGCAGGTATTAATTAATTTTTGTTATTCTTATTTGAGCTTTCCTTTTTGGAAAGCTTTTTTTTTGGGTTGAAAGGAAAGGCAAACGCAAAGGCCGCGGAGGAGGCGCAAAGAGCGCAGAGTTTTGGTTTTAGACATATATCTATTGCATACTGATTATCCTTTGCGCTTCCTCTGCGCTTCCTCCGCGCCTTTGCGGTTAAACACCCATTATCACCAACAAAACCTAACGCTAACCCTAAACCCTAACCACTCTTCCCCATGGTATCATCTTTGCAAATCCTATGATCACTCCTAAAGAGATAAATTCATCATATGAAAAATAATATTATTCTTCTAGTCATGGCTTCAGCTTTTATGCTGCTAAGCTCATGTGCAAGAAACCCGGTAACCGGCAAACGCCAGGTAGTACTGATGTCGGAATCACAGGAAATAGCTATGGGACAGGAAGCCGATCCCCACGTAATTGCCCAGTTTGGACTATATGAAGATTCTTCCCTCCAAAGATTCATCCGGCAAAAAGGAATGCAAATGGCCGCCATTTCCCACAGGCCTAATATTGAATACCATTTTCGCATCATAGATTCCGACGTCATTAACGCCTTTGCCGTTCCAGGGGGCTATGTTTACTTTACCCGCGGCATCATGGCCCATTTTAATAATGAAGCACAGTTTGCCGGTGTACTTGGACATGAAATTGGTCACATCACCGCCAGGCACTCTGTTGAACAACAGAGAAACCAGTTGCTGGGCCAATTAGGATTGATCGCAGGCATTGTGGTTGCTCCCCAACTGGCTCAATTTGCCGAAGCAGCTTCACAGGGATTAAGTTTAATGTTCCTGAAATTTGGTCGCGATGCAGAAAGAGAATCCGACATGCTGGGAGTGGAATACTCTTCTAAAATTGGTTACGATGCCTCGGAGATGGCAGATTTCTTCACAACACTTGAAAGACAAAGTGCTGCATCAGGTGCTGGCGAATTACCCGATTTCTTATCTACACACCCCAACCCGGGTCAACGACAGCAAACGGTTGAGCAGTTAGCGACTCAGTGGAAACAAAATAATAATGTTTCAAACCTGGCTGTAAACAGGAATGATTACCTGCAAAGGATCAATGGATTGATCTACGGCGAAGACCCACGCGGAGGCTACAGGGAAAATAATTATTTCTACCACCCTGTATTAAAATTCCAGTTTCCAACACCACAGGGATGGGCTTACATGAATTCACCTTCACAGGTGCAACTGGCTTCTCCCGATGGTAAAGCTTTATTTATTCTTACCCTCGCTCCTGGAAATAATTTAAATGAAGCGGCCAATGCGGTAGTTCAAAATTACCAGTTAACGCCGGTGCAGTCCAACCAGACTACCGTAAATGGAATGCCTGCCATTGCCATGGTGGCCGATCAGGCACAGCAACAGGGCCAGGTAATTCGTACTTTAAATTACCTTATTCAATATAATAATAGCATCTATCACCTGATTGGTGTGTCGTCCATAAACGATTTTAATTCCTACCAGAGTACTTTTTTAAATATCATGCAGGATTTTCGCCAGCTTACCGATGCATCTAAGATCAACAGGCAGCCGGAAAGAGTGCGCCTTAAAACGGTTTCTTCTACCATGACCCTTAGAAATGCATTAAAGCAAAATGGTGTTCCGGATGCCAGGCTCGAAGAAATGGCTTTGCTGAACGGTATGCTATTGAATAACAATGTTAGCAGCGGTACCATCATCAAGATCGTTACGCGGTAATGTTCTTTATTAACATTTTTAATGCACTCCATTCGGGGTGCATTTTTTTTGGCACCCCTTTTTCATTATAAAAAGAAAAACATCATGAAAAACAGGAACGATAAACCAACACCCGTGAATCCTTCACAGGCAGAAAAACAGCATAATAAACCCGTAGATCCTCAAAGAGAACCCGAACAACATTACGAAGGTGAAAAAAGACCTGTATCATCATCAGATGCAGAAGCCTTTGATGATGATTATGCAGTGGAAGAAGAAAATAAGATTGGCCGGAACGAAGTGGAAACCGAAGATGAAAATAATACGAACAATCCGCGCAAGGGAAATACGTTCAACAGAAAGGCTAACGAAGATTAATATTAAAAGCAGGTTTATGAATTGGATGGATATTGTTTTGGTACTGATTGTGGTGCTGGCCATGGTGGCCGGCTGGAGAAAAGGATTTATTTATGGCCTGGTGGACCTTCTTGTATGGGTGGGTAGTTTGCTTGCCGGTTTCTTTACCTATAAATATTTCGGCGATCTTTTGCAAAAAGCATTGCCGGCCCTTGGTGTGTGGACCCTGCCCCTGGCATTTTTTATTGCCATCCTGTTAGCGCGCATCATCCTTGCATTTATCTTCAATCGTTTCCTGCGTGAAACACCTGCCGAAGCACACGATAATGGAGTGAACCAGGCATTGGGAATTTTTCCGGGACTGGTTAAAGGAATTATGTATGCAACCATTCTTGCAGCCATCGCACTTGCCATTCCTGTTTCCGATGCCTTCAGCAACCAGGTAAGGAACAGTCGTTTTGCCGGGCAACTGGCTGTTGGTGTTGAATGGCTGGATAATAAGCTAACGCCCATTTTTGATGAAGCCGGACAAACCACCATGAACAGGCTGACCATCAAACCTGATTCAGATGAAACGGTAACATTATCCTTCACTGTAAAAGATGCCAGGCCTCGTCCCGACCTGGAAGCAAAGATGCTTGCCATGGTAAATGAAGAAAGAACGAAGAGAGGATTGAAACCATTGAAGAACGATCCCGAAATGATCGAGGTTTCGCGCATGCATTCCCGTGATATGTTTGAAAGAGGGTATTTTTCTCACCATACGCCCGAAGGAAAAGATCCATTTGATAGAATGAGGGCATTGAATGTAAAATTTGTTACTGCCGGTGAAAACCTTGCCTTAGGACAAACATTAAAGATCTGCCACGAAGGCCTGATGAACTCTCCCGGTCATAAAGCCAACATCCTTCGCCCACATTACGGCAGACTAGGAATTGGCGTACTTGATGGAGGTTTCAGAGGGTTGATGATTACGCAGAGCTTTAGGAATTAGGGAAAGGTTTGGGTTGGAACATTTCTTCCGGACAGGTTTAGTTGTTTAGGCGTTTAGTTGTTTAGAAATTGTAATAAGAATTATAGGCGCAACTTTTTCGTACTTCGTTTGCGTTCTCTGTGTGAAACTCTCCCTAAACAACTAAACAACTAAACGCCTAAACGCCTAAACGACTAAACGACTAAACTTTCATCTACTGCCACTGCGTCAATATAATCCCCACAATAACATAACCCACAACATGATACAATCCATCAATAATATGCAAACCAAAAGGTTTTTTGATATAGAGATAGGAAATACTGATAGAAGTAAATGCAAAACCAATCCCCGCAAGAAGACCGATCTTGATGCCTGAGATCATTTCAGTAAGTTCTAATCTTTCCACCAGTAAAGCAATACAAATGGTTGCAACCAACATCCATATTAATGATGTGAACATAATGGCCCCGGAACCTTTTTTCATTTCCGGATCATTTACATCTATACCCTGGTAAGCGATCCATTTTTTGCCAAATAGAGCAGTATACCAAAGTGCACCCAATGCAAAATAGGCAATGGCTGCAACAATTACTGCCAGCCAGTTGATTTCTGAAAACAGTGTTGTGTCCATGATTTTTTTATAAAAGGTAGAAACTATAATATTCAAATCATAATCTGAACGCCAGGAATTTTTGAACCACAAAAGCACGGAGGCCCAAAGGGGCACAAAGGATTTTTTGCTTGGTTCATTGTGAAATCTTTTCTTTTGCGAACAACATTTTATTTTTAAATACTAATTCACAAGGAAGAATTAAAAACTCCCTCCGTGATTCTTTGTGCCTCCGTGCCTGTGTGGTTCAAAAAAAAATTGGTAGATGCTCGCGTATTTGTAGCAAATAAAAATCCCCATTCAACAACGGTATGAGATTTGGCTGGTAAAAATATATGAAGATAAGTTTCCACGGCGCCGCCCGTACCGTAACAGGCTCAAAACACATAGTAGAACTGGAAGACGGAAGAAAGATCCTTCTCGATTGCGGGATGTTCCAGGGAATGGGATACGAAACGGAAGAACTGAATGAGAAATTCGGTTTCGACCCATCCTCCATTTCCTGCATGCTGCTTTCCCACGCACATATAGACCACACAGGTCTTATACCCAAGCTGGTTAAAGAAGGTTTTAAAGGAAAGATATTCTGTACACCCGCAACGCGCGAGCTTACCGAAATATTATTATACGACAGCGCCGAGATTCAACAGTACGAAACGGAATACATCAACCGCCGCCGGGAAAAAAGAAACCTTCCGCCATACCAGCCATTGTATTCTTCCGAAGATGTGATAGAAGCCATGCAACTGTTTGAAACAGTTGAATGTGCCCATGCATTCGAACCTATAAATGGAGTTTCTGTTTTATATACCAATGCCGGTCACCTTATAGGAAGCGTTTCTATTTTTCTCAAGGTAAAGGAAAATGGAAAGGAAACCAGTTTGTTTTATAGCGGTGATGTGGGAAGATACCGATCTGTTTTATTACAGGCACCCCAGGAATTTCCCCAGGCCGATTATATCATTCTTGAAAGCACTTACGGCAACAAGCACCACGACATCAGTTTCAATACCATCAGGGAATTACGCCGATGGATAAACGAAGTTTGTATTGAAGGTGAAGGACAGTTGATCATTCCTGCTTTCAGCGTTGGACGAACACAGGAAATTCTTTATGCACTCAATCAGCTAAGTCTTGAAAAGCGACTTCCCGAAACATTTTATTTTGTTGACAGTCCGTTAAGTTCCAAAGCAACTGAAGTGATAAAAAGGTTTCCCGAAGAATTCAGCGACCGCCTGCAGCAGGTAATTGCTATTGATGATGATCCTTTTGATTTTCCGGGTTTGAAGTACATCGATAATGTGGAAGACAGTAAAAAACTCACCGAATCTACCCAGGCCTGTGTGATCATTTCTGCAAGCGGAACCGCAGATGCGGGAAGGGTCAGACATCATATCAACAGTTGCATCTCGCGTAAGAATTGCGCCATACTGCTGGCGGGTTATTGTGGCAGTGGATCGCTCGGTGGACAATTACTAAGCGGCATTAAAGAAGTTGAAATATTTAATGATGCTATAGCTGTTAATGCAAAAGTTGGACAACTGGCTGGTATGAGTGCTCATGCGGATGCCGATGATTTATTGCGTTTTCTAAATTGCCAGGATAGTGAAAAAGTAAAAACTATTTTCCTGGTGCATGGTGAGTACAGCGTGCAGCAGGCCTTTGTGCAACGATTAAATTTGAAGGGCTTTAAGAATGTTGAAATTCCTTCACTGCACCAGGAATATGAATTAAAAGGTTCTTTAGGAATTTTGAACCACGGAGTCACGGAGGCACAGAGGGGCACGGAGATTTTTGAACCACTAAGGCACGAAGGCACAAAGAAACACGGAGGGTGTCTTTAACTAAAACTACCTAACTTAATAATAAATAGGATAGCAAATCATAAGACTCTCTCCGTGCTCCTCTGTGCCTTTGTGCCTCCGTGGTTCAAAAACCCAAAAACCCAAAAACTAAAACACTAATCAACCTTAGTAATCTTCACAATATTCGTCGGTAAATGCAAATCAACCGGTGTACTACCCGTATTAATCACCACATCACCCTTCTTCAAAAATCCCCTTTCCTTTAAAATATTGATCTGGTCGAAAACAATATCATCAAGGCTCTGCTCCTCATCATAATAAAAAGCACGCACACCCCAGCTTAAACTCAACTGGTTCACCAGCGATTGTTCTTTTGTAAAAATATATAAAGGCGCCTTCGGACGATAACTACTCAGCATAAACGCCGTGTATCCACTTTCCGTCATACCAATGATAGCATCCGACTGCACATCATTCGAAAGCTTACATGCATTGTAACAAATTGCATCACTCAAAAAAGAAGGAGAGTGGGGTTGAGGCGTTAAC
>JAEZCV010000116.1 GCA_023429985.1 Bacteroidota bacterium
TGCTGCAGCGCGAGGCGCTGGCCGGCGCCGAGGTCCGGCTGATGGACATCAACCCCGAACGCCTCGGCGAGAGCGAGACCATCGCCGGCAAGCTGATCCAGACGCTCGGCGTCCCGGCGACGGTGAAGACCTTCGCCGACCAGCGCGCGGCTCTCGAGGGCGCCGATTTCGTCGTCTTCTGCTTCCAGATCGGCGGCTACGACCCGTGCACCATCACCGATTTCGAGCTGCCCAAGAAGTACGGCCTGCGCCAGACCATCGCCGACACGCTCGGAATTGGCGGCATCATGCGCGGCATTCGCACCGTGCCGCACCTGTGGTCGATCTGCGAGGACATGCTGGCCGTCTGCCCCGACGCCATCATGCTGCAATACGTCAACCCGATGGCCATCAACACCTGGGCCATCGCCGAGAAGTATCCCGCGATCAGGCAGGTCGGACTCTGCCACTCGGTGCAGGGCACCGCCATGGAGCTGGCGCGCGATCTCGAGATACCCGTCGAAGAGATCCGCTACCGCGCCGCGGGCATCAACCACATGGCCTTCTACCTCAAGTTCGAGCACAAAGAGGCCGACGGCGGCTATCGCGATCTCTATCCCGATCTCGTCCGCGGCTACCGCGAGGGCCGCTTCCCCAAGCCCAGCCACTGGAATCCGCGCTGCCCCAACCGGGTGCGCTACGAGATGCTGACCCGGCTCGGCTACTTCGTCACCGAAAGCTCCGAGCACTTCGCCGAGTACACTCCCTACTTCATCAAGGAAGGGCGGGAGGACCTGATCGAGAAGTTCGGCATCCCGCTCGACGAGTATCCCAAGCGCTGCGTCGAGCAGATCGCCCGCTGGAAGTCGGAGGCCGAACGCTACAAGACTGCCAACACCATCGAGGTGCGCGAGAGCCATGAATATGCCTCCGAGATCATGAACTCGGTGTGGACCGGCGCGCCCTCGGTGATCTACGGCAACGTCCGCAACCACGGCGTCATCACCTCGCTGCCCGACGCGGCCGCCGTCGAGGTGCCCTGCCTCGTCGATGCCTCCGGCATCCAGCCCACCTATATCGGCGACCTGCCGCCGCAGCTCACGGGCCTCATCCGCACCAACGTCAACGTGCAGGAACTGACGGTCGCCGCGCTGATGACCGAGAACCGCGAGCACATCTATCACGCCGCCATGCTCGATCCGCATACCGCCGCCGAGCTCGATCTCGACCAGATCTGGAACCTCGTCGACGACCTCCTTGCCGAACATGACGCCTGGATCCCGGAGTGGGCGCGCGTCCCCAAGAAGCAGGCCGTCGCCTGAAGCACGTCTCGCGCCGGCATTGCCCGCCGGCGATCCGCACAATCATTGGAGAACACCAGGTGTCATCCGCCCCGTTCAAGGTCGCAATCATCGGCGCCGGCTCCGTCGGCTTCACCAAGCGGCTGGTCTCCGACCTGCTCAAGGTGCCCGAATTCGCCGCGGTCGAGTTTGCCCTCACCGACATCAATCCGCACAACCTCGAGATGATCGCCAAGATCATCGGCAAGATCGTCGAGACTAACGGGTTGCCGGCGAAGGTCACCGCCACCACCGACCGACGCGCCGCGCTCTCGGGCGCGCGCTACGTCATGAGCTGCGTGCGCGTCGGCGGCCGCGAGGCCTTCGCCACCGACGTCAACATTCCGCTCAAGTACGGCGTCGACCAGTGCGTGGGCGACACCATCTGCGCCGGTGGCATCCTCTATGGCCAGCGCAACATCCCGGTCATCCTCGACTTCTGCAAGGACATCCGCGAGGTCGCCGAGCCCGGCGCACTATTCCTCAACTACGCCAACCCCATGGCCATGAACACCTGGGCTGCCCTCGAGTACGGCGGCGTCAACACCGTCTGGCTGTGCCACGGCGTGCAGCACGGCGCCCACCAGATCGCCGAAGTGCTCGGCGTGGACGACAACGAACTCGACTACGTCTGCTCGGGCATCAACCACCAGACCTGGTACGTCGACATCCGCGCCAAGGGCCGCCGGATCGAAAAGGACGAACTGATCGCCGCCTTCGAGCGGCATCCAGTCTACTCGAAGCAGGAGAAGGTCCGCATCGACGTGCTGAAGCGCTTCGGTGTCTACTCGACCGAGAGCAACGGCCATCTCAGCGAGTACCTGCCCTGGTACCGCAAGCGCCCCGACGAGATCGGCCGCTGGATCGACATGAGCAACTGGATCCACGGCGAGACCGGCGGCTACCTGCGCCACTCCACCGAACAGCGGAACTGGTTCGAGACTGAATTCCCGCAATTCCTCACCGAAGCGGAAAAGCCGCTCGCCGACTACAAGCGCTCCCAGGAGCATGCCAGCTACATCATCGAGGCGCTCGAGACCGGCCGCACCTATCGCGGCCACTTCAACGTCCGCAACAACGGCATCATCCGCAATCTGCCGGCCGATGCCATCATCGAGAGCCCTGGCTTCGTCGACCGCTTCGGCCTCAACATGGTCGAGGGCATCGAACTGCCGCTCGCCTGCGCCGCCACCTGCTCGGTCTCGGTCTCGGTGCAGCGCATGTCGGTCGAAGCGGCAATCGCCGGCGACATCGACCTGCTCAAGCTCGCCGTGCTGCACGACCCGCTGGTCGG
>JAEZCV010000135.1 GCA_023429985.1 Bacteroidota bacterium
CCATTATTGAATACACCAAGGAAGTTGTTTATGTGAACGATTACGAGGTTGCCATTATTAAAGCAGATGAACTGATTTTAAAAAACCTTGGCAACGAAAGACAAACACCTTACATCACTAAACTCGACATGGAACTGGCTGCTATTGAAAAAGGTGGCTATGAACACTTCATGCTGAAAGAGATCTTTGAACAACCCCAAACAGTGTATGACTGCTTAAGAGGAAGGCTCGATGCGCAGGCAGGAACCATCACCATGAGCGGCATTCAGAAATATGCGGAGCAGATTATGAATGCCAATCGCATTATCATGGTTGCCTGTGGAACCAGCTGGCATGCAGGGCTGGTTGCCGAATATATTTTTGAAGAATTATGCCGTATTAATGTTGAAGTGGAATACGCATCCGAATTCCGTTACCGGAACCCGGTAATAAATAAAGGTGATGTAATTATTGCCATTTCACAAAGTGGCGAAACCGCAGACACCCTCGTTGCCATTGAAAATGCAAAAGCCAAAGGTGCCATTATTCTTGGTGTGGTGAATGTTGTTGGTTCTTCCATTGCAAGAATTTCCGATGCAGGCGCTTACACCCATGCCGGCCCGGAAATTGGAGTGGCTTCAACCAAAGCTTTCACGGCACAACTGGCAGTTCTTACCATGATTGCCTTGAAAATTGGTTATGAAAGAGGTGCGCTTGATCACGACCGTTATATGCACCTGCTGAATGAAATGGATGCCATACCGCAAAAAATTGAACAGGTGCTGATGCTGAACGACAAGATCAAACTTCTTGCAGAAAAATACAGCAATGCGGAAAGCTGTTTATACCTGGGTAGAGGTTATAACTTCCCGGTAGCCCTTGAAGGTGCACTTAAATTAAAAGAAATTTCTTATATACATGCTGAAGGTTACCCTGCAGCAGAAATGAAACATGGCCCAATAGCACTTGTAGATGAAAACCTGCCGGTAATTTTTATCGCAACGAAAGATTCTTACCACGAAAAAGTGGTGAGTAATATGCAGGAGATTAAAGCAAGAAAAGGAAAAGTTATTGCAGTAATTAATGAAGGAGATGAGCAAAGTGCAGCACTAGCCGATGACACCATTATGGTTCCGGAGGCCGATGAAATTGTAGCACCTATGCTAAGTGTTATTCCACTACAATTGCTTGCTTATTACATTGGACTAGAAAAAGGCCAGGATGTTGACAAGCCCCGTAACCTTGCCAAATCGGTAACAGTTGAATAATTGAAGCTTGAAATTGCTTTCCGGCATTCATAATAAACATTGCTCATGAACGAAATCAGGAAGAGACCTATATCCGACCTAGGATACAATTTTGTGAGTATGGAATACCTGCGCGAAGGCATTGATGAGTACCACCTGCGGAACATCCAAAATAAAAATGCAATTTCTTACCGACACCTTTCTGCATACGAAATTGAGGTGCTGGTTAGAAATAACAATACTTCCGACGACTGGAACAAGATACAGGTTTCCAATGCATTCAACCCGGAACTAGTAAAGAACTGTAAATTTTATGGATTGGTAAGAATTGGGAAACTTGAAACCATATCCCTTGAATACCATAATGTAATTATGCCGGTTGGTTTATACAACAGTACAATTATCAGTTGCGACTTTGGCGATAATGTGGTTGTAAGTAACGTTAACTATATATCTCACTATATACTTGGCAACGAAGTAATGCTGTGCAATGTGCATGAAATTCATGCAACAGATCATGCTAAATTCGGTAACGGAATTATTAAAGAAGGCGAATCCGAATCGGTAAGAGTATGGGTGGAAGTGTGCAATGAGAATGCAGGACGAAAGATCCTGCCTTTCGAAGGCATGCAACCCGGCGACGCCTACCTATGGTCGAAATACAGGGATGATGATGAATTGATGGAAAAATTTAAGCAATTCACCGAAAAGAAATTTGATAAACAGCGCGGCTACTATGGAGAGATCGGCGACCGCTGCGTAATTAAAAACACCTCTATAATTAAAGATGTATGGATAGGAAGTGATGCCTATATAAAAGGAGCCAATAAATTAAAAAACCTTACCATCAAATCCGGTCCTGATGATATGACGCAGATTGGTGAAGGTTGTGAACTGGTAAATGGAATTATAGATTATGGCTGCCGCATTTTCTATGGCGTAAAAGCTGTGCGTTTTGTTATGGCTTCGCATTCGCAGTTAAAATATGGTGCTCGTCTTATTAATTCATACCTGGGAAATAATTCCACCATTTCCTGTTGCGAAGTATTGAACTCACTCATTTTTCCTGCACATGAACAACATCATAATAATTCATTTTTATGTGCTGCTTTAATAATGGGTCAATCAAATATTGCAGCCGGGGCAACACTGGGCTCAAATCATAACAGCAGGGCTGCAGATGGAGAAATGATCGCTTCAAGAGGGTTCTGGCCCGGACTCTGTGTAAGCCTGAAACATAATTCCAGGTTTGCTTCTTTTACCCTCCTGGCTAAAGGCGATTACCAGTATGAACTGAATATTCCCATTCCTTTCAGCCTTGTTAGCAACGATGAAGCAAATAATAAACTGGTGGTAATGCCTGCTTACTGGTTTATGTATAATTTATACGCACTGGCAAGGAATGCTCATAAATACGTTGACCGCGATAATCGTAAAGAAAAAATTCAGCATATTGAATACGATTACCTCGCTCCCGACAGCATTAATGAGATCTTTGATGCCCTTGAACTCATTAAAAAATTAACAGCTGTACATCACAATGCAGCCAATGCTTCCCTAAGCAGTGAAGAATTAGTAAAAAAAGGGGATGAAATTTTAAATGACCCGGAATTTTCACTCAAGACAATTGAGATAAAAAATTCCGGCTTTGAAAACAACAGCCGACCGCTGGTATTATGTAAAGTAAAGGAAGCATACTCCATTTATAAAAAACTGGTGAAGTATTATTGCATGAACCAGCTTCTGAATAAAGCATTAGTTGCAGGCACAGAAAATTACAATGCCTTTATTGAAACCTTGCCTCCCGCGACGGAAAGAAGAAAGTGGACCAATGTTGGCGGACAACTTTTACCTTCAGAAAAACTGGGAAACCTGCTCGATGGTATCAAATCGGGCAGCTATACAAACTGGGATGATGTGCATGATGTGTACAGAGAAAATGGAAGTGGTTACCAGGAACAAAAGTTAAGGCATGCTTTAGCTTCGTTGAAAGAAATGGAAGGAATTGTAATGCCTGAGCTAAAAAAAGAACAATTTGCAGAAATGTTGGATGAGATGATCGGGTTTAAAGAATGGATGGTTGCCAATATCAAAAGATCAAGAGAAAAAGATTACGAAAACCCCTTCCGCAGGATGGTATATGAAAATGACAAAGAAATGGAGGCCGTTACCGGAAGAATTAGTGATAACCAGTTCATTCAATTGCAGCAGAAAGAACTTGCATTGCTTCAAAGCCAGGTAGAAGACATAAAAAAACGCTTTAAATAAAGCGCTTTAAATAAAAACTGCCGCAATTGCGGCAGTTTTAAATTTAAAATCTTATCTGTTCAGGGTATCAACGTTTAAATTCATTGTATCAGGAGTCATGTTCATTGTATCAGGAGTTACATCCGTAGTTGTAGTGGTTGTAACTGAATCTTGTGAAGTAGTTGTTTCAGCTTCGTTGTTACATGCTACTAAAGCACCGGCAACAGCAAACATCAGGAATAATTTTTTCATTTGTTTTTGGTTTTAGTTAACTATAGGGCGCAAAGGTAACCGCTGGATTAAAAAAACCAAATTTTTTAAGCAGTTTCTATTTCTTCCTGAAGAATATCCTGATGGGAACTCCTTTAAAATCAAAGTTTTCTCTCAGCTTGTTTTCTAAATAATTACGATATGGAACTTTTATATCATCCGGGAAATTACAGAAGAAAGCAAATGAAGGCACTGCTGTTGGCAATTGCGAAATGAACTTGATCTTTACCGGATTCCCGCGTATAACAGGAGGATGATAGGATTCAATTGCTTTTAACATGATATCGTTCAACTGCGAAGTTGGGATCTTTCGGTTCCTGTTCTCATATACATCCAGCCCTGCTTCAATGGCTTTTAATATCCTTGTTTTTTCTTTAGCAGAAATGAATAAAATGGGAACATCGTTAAAAGGTGCCATGCGTTGCCTGAGTTCCTTTTCATAATCTCTTGCCGTATTGGTTTCCTTTTCCACCAGGTCCCACTTATTTACCAGCACCACGATGCCTTTTCCTTTTTTTGCTGCCAGGCTGTAAATGGTAAGATCCTGAGCTGTTATACCTTTTTCGGCATCCAGCAACAATAAACAAACATCGGCTTCGTCAAGGGCTTTAATGGCACGGATAACAGAATAAAATTCGAGATCCTCATGAACCTTGGATTTCCGGCGTATTCCTGCGGTATCTATCAAAATAAAATCTTTCTGAAAAAGATTATAACGCGTATGAATGGTGTCTCTTGTGGTGCCGGCAATATCACTTACAATAGTTCTCTCCTCCCCGATCAATGCATTCAGCAAAGAGGATTTTCCAACATTTGGCTGCCCTATAATTGCAAATTTGGGAAGACCTTCTTCTTCATTCAGTCCGCCTTCATCTTTAATCAGGTCCGTTACTGCATCTAAAAGGTCGCCCGTTCCGCTACCGCTGATTGAGGAAATAAAAAAAACGTTTTCAAAACCAAGGCTGTAGAACTCGGAGGCTTCTAATAACCTTTCGTTATTGTCAACTTTATTTACAACAAGGAAAACAGGTTTGGTTGAACGCCTTAAAATATCTGCCATGGAATCATCAAGGTCGGTCATTCCTGTTGCGGCATCAACAACAAACAATATTGAACTGGCTTCTTCTACAGCCACCTGCACCTGCTTGCGGATCTCTCTTTCAAATACATCATCTGAATCCGGAACAAAACCTCCGGTGTCAATAATGTAAAAATTTTTGCCATTCCAGTCGGCGATACCATATTGCCTGTCGCGGGTAACTCCCGGAATATCTTCCACAATTGCCTTGCGCTGCTCCAATAACCTGTTAAAGAGTGTGCTCTTTCCCACATTAGGTCTGCCAACTATTGCCACTGTATAACCTGCCATTGTTCTGTTGAATTTAATTTGCAAAAGTAAGTATACCCTTTCACCCTTGGGTAAAAAGATGAACCATGCATTAATTTCGATTATCTGGTATAAAATCTGTCCGGATTAACTGTAGCCATATTCCCTGAGAAATAAATCGTTCTCACGCCATTTCGGACGCACTTTTACAAACAGTTCAAGAAATACTTTCTGATCAATGAATTGTTCAATTTCCATGCGCGCCAGCATGCCTATTTGTTTGATCATTTTACCACCTTCTCCAATGATGATGGCTTTTTGAGTCTCACGCTGCACAATAATCTCGGCCCTGATCTTTACAAGAGATGATTTTTGTTTGAATTCATTTACCAATACGGTTGCATGATAGGGTATCTCATCCTGGAAAAGCGAATATATCTTTTCGCGGATGATCTCAGATACAAAGAATTTTGTGGGAAGATCTGATATTTCATCACCCGGATAAAAAGGTTCTCCTTCGGGTAGCAATTCTACAATGCGTTCCAGCAATTCGTTTACGTGTAAACCTTTTAGTGCTGATATCAACCTTACTTCACCGCAATATTTTTTTGTTTTGAAGAATTCAACTGCTCTTTCCTGCTTTTCTTTATCAGCGCCATCAATTTTATTGATCACCACCATGGCCTTCGACTTCAGCCTGAGCGCAGCAAAAACCTCGTCGGCTTCTTCCCAGTTATCTTTTATATCCACCATGAGAAGGGCAAGGTCGGCATCTTCCAGTGCACTGCGAACCGCCGACATCATTTTTTCATGGAGTTTATACTTTGGATCTATAATGCCGGGCGTATCGGAAAAAATGATCTGGTACCGGTCGGTGGTAGCAATGGCTTTAATACGGTGACGGGTAGTTTGCACCTTGGGCGAAACAATGGCCATTTTCTCTCCCATCAAGGCATTAAGCAGGGTTGATTTACCTGCATTAGGCTTTCCGAATATGTTTACAAAACCGGTTTTCAAAATGTTAATGATTGTCAGGCAAAAATAGAACTATAAAAATTGTTTGGCCGAAAACACGCATCATCTTATATTTGCAACCCGTATAACACGGACAGCTCTTTTTATCTTATTCAATTTATATCGCGAAGTAGAGCAGCGGTAGCTCGTCGGGCTCATAACCCGAAGGTCGGGAGTTCGATCCTCCCCTTCGCAACACCCGAAAGCCCTGGTATTCAATACCGGGGCTTTTTTTATTTAGGGAAGTTCTGGCAAAGAGTGGTCCTCCGTTAACACTTTCGTTAACACCTGAGGCCAACAAACATCACTTCCTGATGGAATGGGTTTCTATCCACCCATACAAAACAAAACCTGATTTATTCAATCATTAAAGAATCCAACCTCACTTATTCTATTCCCTGATTTTTATCATTAAGTTTGCATTTTCAATTCTCCCAAAATCTAGCTTATATGAACAATGTAAGAGAATACCTTTTCCTCGGGATCTTTGGCGTTTTAGTACTTCACAATACGCTGGTCATACTGAATATTCTGTTTTCACCAAAATGGATGGAGGGAAAAAAGTGGCTGAGCTTTCCTTCAGGTCCAGAAAAATTACCAAAGATCCTTTATTGTTTATCTGCTATTATGTTGTTTATTATTTCTATCAACTGGAAACTTGAGAAACTAAATCTTATTTGAAAAATACAGAGTAATACTTTTCTTCATCCAGACGACCTGCATTATATCATATACTAGTTCTTTTCTAACCGCAGCCTCCGATCTGTGTGATCTGCACTGGTGCCTAGCCGCCTCTGATAACTGACTTAATCTGCCTAATCAGCGGGAAATGAAATCTTTAACCTACATACCACAATCTCCCTCACAAATCAAATTCCTCAATACAGCATCATTTAAAACCTCCTTATAATCCATCCACCTTCCATCTACTTTCATTTTCTTATACACCAGCCTTGCACCATGACTATAATCAACATACCAGTCAACATGCCCCATGTACAAAGGCTGAATGGGAATACCATTTAGCCTGTGCCATCCGTATATAGCAACCCTTCCGGGTTTCGAACTGTTCACCACATCTTTTTTAATTCCTGCTATTAATCCACTCCGAAGTTTTCTTTGTCCTTCAATAATTAAATGATGATGATACATGACAGGTGTGCTGTCGCGAAATGCGTACAAGGGTACAGGTTCCAGCTTTACTTTAGCGGCCTTGTACACAGCATCAACAATTTTTTTAGTAGGAAGAAAACAATCAAAATGTTCGGCAATAATTGAAGAAGCCATGGGTGTTAATGGCACTCTTGCCCAATCCTTATCTGTACCAACGGAAATATAATCCTGGCTAACGTATATGGTGGCCTTAATTTTTTTATCCCGGGTAGAATCAAAATAAAAAATATCTACTGGAACAAAAGATGTTAAAAATGAAGGAACATTTCCATTCAGCACCCATTGAACAGCCAGTGAATCTCTTTGTTGGTAATTATAAGCAGCAGCGGATTTATAAAATATTGTTCCGGTAAGTTGCTCAGCTGGTCGAGGAATACTTATAGAAACAGTTCTGCAACCTGCGAGTAAGACCATGAAGATGATAAACCATTTCATGCCTAAAAATAATATGAGTATTTTAAAATCAATTGATCTACTCAAACACTCCCATTTTATACCGCACAAAATCATAACTGGCAGTATAAATAGGTTCGCCTTCCTTCAACCTGTGCCAGGGTCCCAACTCCGGGCTGGCTTCATTCCTTAAAATATAAATAGATTGTGCGGGAAAATAACTTTCCGCAAGCATAAAATACCTGTTGCCCTCATCATCCTCTCCTTCATTGATGATTATAAAACAATGGCCGGGACTTCCGCCTTTAACTATTACAGTTCCTGTTTCCAGTTTACTTCCGGTCTTTAATTCCTTTTCCAGTGAAATGGTTCCCGCATAAGCATACACGATATCCAGATATTTCAGCAAAGAAGCATGATCCATGGAAGATGGTGCTGCGGAATACCGGAAGTCTACATGATTTCCACCAATCACCGGCCGGGCTCCTTTACAATACTCCTTAAATGAATAAGCATGTCCACTGGTGAAATTAAAACTGATCTTATCTGCCTTATTTTTTGCAAACAGGTATTCTGCCCTGATACGCATGATAGCATCGGCACATTGCTGCAAATCGCGCATGCCAACAGAATAATCAATCAGCTTCCAGCTTTTCGACTGATCCTCTACTGCTTCGCCATTAAAATACAAAACAGGACCATCTTTAATTGGCAGGTTTTGAAGAAATTGCGGCCAGCTGCCACTATCAAATTCTTTTGGATGGATAATTAAAGATTTAATTAAGGGAACCTCTGTTTTAACCAGCGACAGGTTTTCTGAAGAAAAATTGCAGTAGAAATTCAAGGAAATGACAAAAAGGAGAAGGGCTGTTCTCATAATTGGTTTTGACTGAGATGCAAGCCCTTCCAACTTCCATAAATATTATCCAATAGAACACAGGTGACACAGATTGGCCAGATTAGCGCAGATCAGACACTAATAGAACGGAGATAATTTCGATGAGAGCATCTATCTGTGAACATCTGCCCAATCTGTGGCATCTGCGTTCCATTACTGCAAATCTTAAAAGTCATAACCTCCGTCCCATACCTTCAACATCACGACCTCCTGTCAATAGAACTGGCGCCGCTTGTTTTAATATCGCGTATTAATGCAGTTCCCTTATATCTTAAAGTACTGGCCCCACTTAGCCTGGCAGAAATTTCTTTTTCAACTGTAATATGAATTGTACTGGCACCAGAGGCTTCTGCAGACAGGTTGGCTACTGTAAATTCATAGGCCTTTAACATACTGGCACCACTTAAATCAACCTTCATGTCCGCAGCCGAACCATTTATATTTATATCGGAAGCTCCGCTCAAATCGATATCCAGGTTACCAGAAACTTTTATGTTTCCTTTCAAATCTGAAGCTCCGGAAAGCCTGATCTTCAATTTGGCAAAAGACGCCGACCCGTCAATACTAACAGTGGAAGCGCCTCCCACTTTCAGTGTTTCCAATTCCTTCATGGAAATATAAGCCTTGAACTTCCTATTCTTCGTCCAGAACTTATTTTTTGCATTGGAGGAAATATGCAAAATTCCCTCTTTTACTTCCGTCTTAATCAACTCCACGTCTTCCCTATCTGCTGCACTCACAGCAACTGCATCTTCACTTCCCTGGCTAAGGATTACTGTAAAATTTCCTGATATTGAAATTCCATTAAAAGATGGTACCTGGCGGATTTCTGCATGGGGATCGTTGATCACCTTTTGGGCGGAAACAGAAAGCACCAAAAACGCCGCCAACATGGAAAAAATATACTTCTTCATAAAACAGTTTTCAATTAAAACGATCATGAGAAAAAAAGGTTACAGCTAAAACAAAAAAAATCTCTCTACATTTGTCTCCGTTCCGGGGTGCTTTAAAAAGCTGAGATCATACCCGTTGAACCTGATCAGGGTAATGCCTGCGCAGGGAGATAGTCTTTTTTGCAGTTTCCAGGAAATTGCCATATCCCCTTTCAGCATTTCCCTTTCATTTAAAAAAACATATATGAAAAGGATTGCATTTTTTACCATCTTCTTCCCGGCACTTTGCTTACACGCACAACAAACCGACACAACTGAATTATTGCCTGTTGAAATCCGGGCAACCCGTGCTTCGTCCATTGCTCCTTTTGCCAAGACCAATATCAGCAAAACTGAAATTGAAAGAATGAACCTCGGACAGGACCTTCCCTTCATCTTAAATCAAACGCCTTCTGTGGTGGTGAATTCAGATGCAGGCACCGGAATAGGTTACACAGGCATCAGGATTCGTGGTACCGATGCCACCCGCATCAACGTAACACTTAACGGCATTCCTTATAACGATGCCGAAAGCCAGGGAACATTCTTTGTAAATCTTCCCGATTTTGCTTCTTCTGTAAACAGCATACAGGTGCAACGTGGTGTGGGAACATCTACCAATGGTGCCGGGGCCTTTGGTGCTTCAGTGAACATCAGCACACACGAAAAAAATATTAAACCTTACGTGGAAACCAACAACAGTTATGGTTCATTCAATAGTTTAAAAAATACCATTAAAGCAGGTACGGGTTTATTAGGAAATCATTTTCTTACCGATGTTCGTTTATCCAGGATCTCAAGCGATGGATATATTGATCGTGCTTCAAGCGATTTAAAGGCATTGTATTTTTCCACTGCCTATGTTACTGCAAAATCGGAACTGAGGTTTAACTATTTTACTGGGAAAGAAATTACCTACCAGGCATGGAATGGCGTTTCTGAATCCGATCTCAAAAACAGCAGAACCATTAACTACGCAGGCATGGAAAGACCCGGCGAACCTTATGATAATGAAACCGACAACTACCGCCAGGACCATTACCAGTTATTCTTCAACCACCAGATTCATTCAAACATTTCGTTCAATACAGGCCTGTTTTTTACAAAGGGAAAAGGTTTTTACGAGCAGTATAAAGC
>JAEZCV010000061.1 GCA_023429985.1 Bacteroidota bacterium
CGGTGCCTCGCAGGTATATAAAGGTTCAGTAGTGGCTTATGATAATGATCTTAGAATGCCTCCCCTCTTCTTCAAAAGATGAAAGAATATCTTCGCGATTATCGCCAACAGCAATTCTTTTTTTTACCCATATGCCAATGGAATTGAGTTGTTGTGATATATAAGCACTGTTGGTATCAATGGTTTGCCCGATCAGTAATTCATCTCCAATAGTAATAATAGATGCATTGATCTCTTTCATTATACGAAGCAAGTCATTTTTCTCCTATATTTTTAAAATTCAGTTGAATGCCTTAAAATAAATTCAACCTCTTAAATTGATTAAATTATCTTTTACTTTAAGTAAAATTCCGGATCATGAAGAAATTGCTGTTCCTGCTTTCATTTCTTTTTTTGTCAACTGCTTTGCTTGCTCAAACGGTTGCGCAGAAAATAGTAAATGCCTATCATACTTTTCTTGCCGATCCCCAGTTGAAAAATGCAATTGCTTCCCTGCATATAATTGATGCAAAAACGGGTAAGGTGGTTTTTTCAAGAAACTCCACAATTGGACTGGCTCCGGCTTCTACCCAAAAAATTATTACATCTGCAACCGCGTATGAATTGCTGGGAAAAGATTTTAGGTATATAACGGAATTTGCCAGGTCGGCAGGTGATGGTGAAAACAACAATGTTTATATTCTTGCATCAGGTGATCCCACGCTGGGAAGCTGGCGCTGGAAGAATCATTCAGAAGAAGAAGTGATGAAAAGAATAATGAATGCTTTCAGAATAAATGGAATCAGCTCTGTAGGAAATTTATTGCTGAATGATAAAGGATGGCAGGATGAATACATTCCTGATGGATGGATCTGGCAGGATGCAGGCAATTATTATGGAGCCGGAGCGGAGGTGCTTAACTGGAGAGAAAATCAATACGACCTTTTATTGAAATCGGGCAGTTCTCCTGGCGATTCAGTGATTGTTACCGGCACCGTTCCCTTTATATATGATTATAGTTTCAGGTCATTTGTAACATCAGCAGCTAAAGGAACCGGCGATCGCTCTTATATATATCTGCCCTTAAGTGGAAAGGAAGTAAATGTGAGAGGCACCATTCCGCTTGGAGAAAACAGGTTTGTAGTTTCAGGAGCCATGCCTTCACCGCGCAGCCAGTTCATGGCCACTTTAATAGATTCGCTGCAATCTGCAGGTATTAGTTATTCTAATGGTTCAAATAATATCAGTGCCCTGGATCTGAATGTTTTTCATCAGGAAAATTCTCCTTTGTTAGACAGTATTTCCTATTGGTTTTTAAAGAGAAGTATCAATCTTTATGGCGAAGCACTCGTAAAAACTTTTGCAAACAAAAATAAGGAAGAAGCTACTGCATCTAACGGTATAAAATTGCTGAAGGATTTCTGGGCTGACAAGGGTATTTATAAAACCGAACTAAATATGTATGATGGATCAGGACTTTCTCCATTAAACAGGGTTACCACAAATGCACAGGTGAAAATTCTGGCACATGCAAAAAAGCAATCATGGTTCAATGGTTTTTTTGTAGGTTTTCCTGAATTTAACGGAATGAAGATGAAAAGCGGAACTATTAGCGGCGTTAAAGGATTTTGTGGATATCATACATCATCAACTGGAAAAGAATATATATTTTC
The DNA here is from genome assembly GCA_023429985.1 of Bacteroidota bacterium. GTDB lineage: Bacteria > Bacteroidota > Bacteroidia > Chitinophagales > Chitinophagaceae > Flavisolibacter. The sequence continues at coordinate 1,653 of JAEZCV010000061.1, forward strand.
TTTTATAGTTAATAATTACAATGGATCGGCATCTTCGCTGGTTCAGAAAATGTATAAAGTGCTCAATACGCTTAAATGATTATTATCTAACAGTTCAGCTCACCTGAAATTTTGCTGGCACTGAAATTGTGCAAATGCCAATTAAATATTGGCATGATGGCAATCAAATTCTTCTCACAGAAAGTTAAGTTCACATTCGTTTCTTTTTGTTTGTTGTTATTAATTTCCTGTAACAACCAGGAGCCTGTTATGGAAGCAACCTTCGAAGGTGATGGCGATGATTTGGAGAGAGTAACTCAGGTAATGGTGGCACCCCCAAATGTCCCCAAACATGAACAGGTGGCCAGCGGCGGTCCTAAGATTGTTGAGGTTACGCTGGAAATACAGGAAAAAAAAATTGAAATTGATGAAGGTGATTCTGTTTGGGCTATGACTTTTAATGGTTCCGTTCCGGGACCGCTCATTGTTGTGCATCAAAACGATTTTGTAGAATTAACCCTCATTAACCCGGCTACCAATACCCAAATGCATAACATCGACTTTCACGCAGCCACCGGTGAAATGGGCGGTGGTGAAATTTCTATGGTAAATCCGGGTCAGCAGGTAAAATTTCGGTTCAGGGCTTCGCGTACAGGTGCCTTTGTTTACCATTGCGCTCCTGGAGGAATGATGGTTCCCATGCACGTGGTTTCGGGTATGAATGGCGTGATCATGGTGTTACCCAGGGATGGTTTGAAAGATGAAATGGGAAATACAGTTACTTACGACCGAGCTTATTATATAGTGGAACAGGATTTTTACTTACCGCAGGATGAAGCCGGGAATACAAAAAACATAGCAACACCTCAGCAAAGTATGCAGGAAATGGAAAAATCCATGCGCACTCTCATTCCTTCCCATATCGTTTTTAATGGGCACAGGAATGCCCTTACGGGAGCCAATGCACTGAAAGCTAAAGTGGGAGAGAATGTATTATTCATATCCGGACAGGCAAACAGAGATACGCGGCTTCACCTGATTGGAGGTCATGCTGATCTGTTCTGGCCTGGAGGTAAATTCAATAACCGGCCTTATACCGATTTCGAAACATGGGCCATCCCGGGAGGTTCTGCTGCTGCAGCTTTATATAAGTTTCGCGAACCACATACCTATGTTTTCCTCAATCATAATCTGATAGAAGCTTTTGCATACGGAGCCATAGCCCAAATAAAGGTAGAAGGCGAATGGGATAATTCCCTTATGAAGGCCATAGAAAAACCTGGACCTATAAAATAATATCGGCCTCAATAAGGTGGTGATCATTCATCACCTTTATTATTTTCCAATAAACCGGTCAAGACTCATCCTTCCGGGTCCGGCAATCATAATTACAGTAAAACCAATAAGAAAAAGAAGCGCTGTTTCTCCTCCGCCTGGTCCGCCACGATACTGCATGTCGTGCGCTACCACAAAAGCTACACCCATTACAATAATGAGCGGAATGGCTGCCAGCCTGGTAAATAAACCAAGGATGATGAATGCTGCGCAGAAAAATTCTGCAAAAACTACAAGAGATAGGGAAGTTGTGCTTCCAATATTAAAAGGATCAGCGAACCTTGATGATTTTTGGGCAAAGTGCATGATCTTGTCGAGCCCGTGGTTCACCAGCATAAGCAGTCCTAAACCAACCCGCAGAACCAGCATTGCAAAAGAAAAAGCATTTTCTGAAGTTCGGGTGCTGAATAATTTTTTCATTCGGATATTATAAGAACCACAATTTTACAAAAGAATCTGAATATTCAGGTTTTTTGTTAAACATGGATACATATGAAATTTTATCTTGTTCTTTGGGCTCATGTTTGGCTGCACTCAAAATATTTCGAATATTTACAACGTTATCATTACACCGGTTAAAGGACGATCTATGAAGAAAATCTGCGTCTTGTTATTTTTTACCCTTTCGGCAGGCTTTAGTTTCTCCCAGCAATCAACTCCGTTTTTTAAAGATTCTGATGAAAAATTCAATGAAGCCAAAGAGTATTTTCAAAAAGAACAATATAGTCTTGCCTATCCCTTGTTCAAGGAATTGCACGCATCTTTAAGAGAAAAGGACCGGATAAACAAGCCGGTACAGGCACAGGAAATAGAATATTATACAGTTGTTAGTGCATTAAAGCAAAATGAATCGCGCGCCGAACTCGATGCACAACAATATATTAATGTAGCCAAAAATAATCCAAGGGTGCAAATGATGAATTTTCACCTGGCCGAATATTATTTCCGCCTCCAGCGTTTTAACGAGGCAGTTGAATTGTATGAACAATCTAATATCACCAACCTCAGTAACCAGGAAATAGCCGACCTTAAATTTCACCAGGGCTATTCTTATTTCACCATGCAGCAGTTTGCAAAAGCTAAGCCCCTATTGAATGCCATCAGGCAGGTGAAATCAGATCCAAATTATATTGATGCCAATTATTACTATGGATTTATCGCCTTCCGCGACAGGAATTACAATGAGGCCCTGCAAAGCTTCAGGATAGTGGAAAATGAACCTGCATACGAAGCCATAGTTCCTTATTATGTAGCACAGATATATTACGTGCAAGGTAAAAAAGATGAAGCCATTGCTTATGCCGAAAACAAGATAAAACAAGGCAAAACACAGTATTATGATCTTGAGTTAAAGCAATTGCTGGGGCATGCCTATTTTGAGAAAGGCCAGTTTGATAAAGCACTTCCTTTCCTGGAAGATTATGTAAATCGCTCCAACAAAGTGCGTCGTGAAGACCTTTATGAACTTTCTTATGCTTATTACCAGGCAGATAATTATAATAAGGCAATTGAAGGCTTCAGGCAATTAAGTGGTAAAGATGATTCACTTAGCCAGCATTCCATGTATTTACTGGGCGATTCTTATTTAAAGACCGGTCAAAAATCAAATGCAAGAAATGCCTTTCTTTTCAGTTCTTCCAATAATTCCAATCAAAAACAAAGAGAAATATCAAGGTTCAATTATGCCAAACTTTCTTACGAACTGGGTTACCAGGATGAAGCCCTGAGTAGCTTGCGTAGTTTCTTAACCGACTATCCTCAGTCAACCTACAGAACTGAGGCCACTGAACTATTGGTTGCTTCACTGGCCAATACTAATAATTACAGGGATGCGCTAACGCTGCTCGAGGGAATTGAAAATCCCACAACCAGCGTGAAGCGAATTCTTCCCCGCATTTTATACGGCCGCGCAACTGAACTGGTAAATGATGGAAGACTGGCAGAAGCAGATGAATTATTAACCCGGGCACTCAGAGATCCATTTAATACACAGGTGCTGCCTTTTATAAATTTCTGGAAAGGAGAAATTGCCTACAGGAATAACCAAATTGATGATGCCATTACTTTTTACCACCGGTATTTGAATGCCGGTGCCCCTTCTTCCGGAGAAGTAAATGAAAGAAATGTGAGGTATAATCTAGGGTATGCTTATTTTAAAAAAGAAAACTATTCAACAGCCAGGAATTATTTTGAACCACTTTCTACAAGGGCTGCATTAAATTCAGATCCCATTACACAGGATGCTTATGTTAGAATGGCTGATGTTTTGTACATGAACCGCAGCTATGCCCAGGCAAGGGCCATGTATGATAATGTCATAAATTTTTCCTGGTCTTCGGAAGATTATGCAACATTTCAAAAAGCAATGATCGCCGGCATCACCAATCCAAACGAAAAGATCACATTGATGAATACTATGATGAGGAAGTTCCCATCTTCATCACTTGTTGGCGATGCCAACCTCGAAATCGCCAATGCGCATCTTGCGGGTGAACGTTACCGTGATGCAATTCCCTACCTGAATAATATTATTAATGGAACAGAAAACAGCAGTTTAAAACCCCAGTCTCACCTCAAGCTTGGCATTGCTTATTATAATTTAAATGATGCTCCCAATGCCATTGCACAGTACAAATTAATTTTAGGAAGGTATCAGAATTCCGAAGAAGCCGACGAAGCTTTAGAAAGCCTTAAGTCAATCTTAATTGAACAGGGAAGACCCGAAGAATTTGCTGATATCGCGCGCAGTGCGGGAAGACCTATTTCCGAAAGTACCGAAGATTCTCTCAGTTTTGCTTCGGCCGAATTGAGATATGATAATGGAAATTTCAATGGTGCACTGGAGGCATTGAACAATTATCTGCAGCGTTTTCCAAATGGACAAAATTCAACCAAAGCATATTACCTAAGAGCAGAGATCTATGGAGTAAGAAAAGATTTGGTTAATGCAATGAACAATTATGCTATTGTTGCTGAAAGGGCGCCTAATCCATTTGCAGAAAGAGCTGTTCTGCAGGCTGCGCGGATTGCTTTCTTCGAAACAAAAAATTATGCTGAGGCCGAGCAATATTATGTTCAGCTGAAACAGATCACGGCCAGCCAGGAGAACAGGCTGGAGGCCATGAGAGGTTTGCTGCGTAGTCAGTACCAGCTTGCCAAATGGACGGAAGCGGTAAATAATGCAAAGGATCTTATTGCGCAAAAAGGTAGCAGTTCCGATGATAAAGCTCTTGCAAATATGGCCATTGGAAAATCCGCACAGATCAATGGACAATATGATGTAGCCATAAATTCGTTCAAACAGGTGGTTGCTGTAAATAAAGCAGCTCTTGCGGCCGAAGCAAGGTATGAGATTGCCAAAAGCTGGTTTATGGTTGAAAGATTGGGCGATGCTGAGAAAGCAGCCTTCGAGGTTATCAACAAATCCGGTTCTTACGACTGGTGGGTAACGAAAGCCTATATACTTTTAGGTGACATCTTCCACAAGCAAAAAGATTATTTTAATGCAAAGGCAACCTTCCAGAGCATTGTTGATAATACTTTGAATGCCGAATTGAAAGCCGAAGCAAAAGCAAAGCTTGACAAGGTAATTGAAGAAGAATCGGAAAACAGTAAGATAGGAGATTAATTGAATTCAATGCAAAACTTAACAATGAAAAAGCTCACCATATTTTCTTTACTTGTTTTTTCTTTTGCCGCCACGCAGGCCCAGGATACCTTGCGAAAAAGAGAAGTGAATATTACTTCCACTTTTAAACCAAGTTTAAAGGAAGCTGCCAAGATCAACATCAATGCAACACCTCCAACGCCTGATACAACGCCGCCAAGGCTTCAATATAGTATTCCCAACCAGAATCTTGTGTTCAGCTTTCAACCGGGGTCATTAAAGCCACTGGCACTTGATGTTGATACCGGAGGCAACTGGAGTAATGATAATTATGTGAAAATTGGATATGGAAATTTCAATACTCCTTATGTTCAGGGTGGTTTTAGCATGGGTAATGATAAATCGGGAGTGAATGCTTATGCAAGACATTATTCATCAAAAGGCAAACTGGAAAACCAGGATGTAAGTCATACAAATGTTGATCTGCATGGATATTTCCAGACCTCTACCAACCTCGAATGGAATGCAAGGATAGGAGGGCAGCAGCAGGGATATAAAAAGTTCGGTTATGAACCGAAAGGAATAGCAGTTCCGGAAGATTCACTTGATGTTAAGTTCACTACATGGAGGGGGCGCATCAGTATGCACAATATTAATAGAACAGAACTTGGAATTTCTTTTGCCCCCGAAGTAAAAGTTGATGCATTTAAAGATAACCTTGACAATTCGGAAAGCAATTCCTATTTCCATCTTCCCATGCGGAAAGCCGTAGGTGAATCATTCCTTGCCGATCTTGCAATAGAAGGCCAGGTTTCAACTTATTCTCCTGAAGAAAAGAATAAAGTAAAAAATAACTTTTTCAGTTTTGCTCCGGCATTGCATTATAAAGCCCAGGCATTTTCTATCCAGGCCGGATTAAAACCTTCATGGGAGAATGGCAATTTTAATTTGTTTCCAAACCTGATGGCAGAAGTGAGTTCAAAGGATAAAAAATTTGCAATACAGGCAGGATGGACCGGTTATTTCAGGTATTCGGGTTATCAATACCTTGCCGATATGAACCCCTGGTTGTGGGCCCCGGATCAAACGTTTAACTCCATAGTTGAAGAAAGGTTTGGTGGGTTGAAAGGTTCGGTAGGTGATCATATAAGTTATGGTGCCAAGATCGCTTTTAACACAATAAAGAATCAGCCTTTATTTATTAATGATACCATGACCGGAAAGTCATTTCTTGTATTGAACGAGCCGGAAATGGATGTAGTGAATATTGGCGGTGAGTTAGGATACACCGTAGGAGAAAAATTTTCATTTATCACTACGGTTGCCTTTAATAAATTCAGTACAGAGCTGAATGAAAAAGCCTGGGGATTGATTCCTGTGGAATTTAATTCCAAAGTACGTGTGCAGGTTTTGCAGGACCTTTATGTAAATGGAAATATTTATGCTTTTGATGGCCCCTGGGCTTTGGATAAAAATGGAAGAACCAACATGAAAGGTGGAGTTGACCTGAGTGGCGGACTGGAATTCAGGATCGTTCCAAATATTAAACTCTGGCTGCAGTTCAATAATATTCTGGGTAAGGATTACCAGCGCTGGAACCAGTATCCAAATTATGGACTCAATTTCCTGGGAGGTGTTGTATTTTCGTTCGCTCAAAACAAATAATTTGCTATCAGTTCTTACCAGTTATTTATTAGAATTCAAAAAACTTTGCATTCCAGGCCTGGGCAGTTTTGAAGTTGTGCACCAGGCTGCGGAGCTGGATATTGCAGATAAAAGAATATTACCACCGCAATACATGGTGAAGTATAATAGTATTGAAAAACTTTCCGATCACCAGCTAAATTATATTGCAGCCAGAACAGATATGCATTTTGTCTCAGTTCCAGTTGAACTGGAAAAAATTGCTGACAGGATGAAGGTTGCTGCCGCAAAAGGTTTTCAATGGAATGGAATTGGGTATCTCAAACTGGATCACAACCAGCTGCAGTTTGAAAATGCTTTATCATTGAATGATGCATTTACAGCGGTACCTGCTCATAAGGTTTTAAGAGAGAATGTTGAGCATACCAGGCTTGTTGGCGACCGGGAAATAACGGCTGCTCCTGGCGAAGAAAAGGTGGCGGAAAAACGCTCTGTTGTGATGGTCCTTGGCTGGCTGCTGCTGCTGATTGTTGCAGGGGTTATCATTTACTTTTTATACCGTACAGGTTTTGATCCTTCCGGAGCCGGGTTGAGGTTGAAGGCCAGGTAGGATTTACTTTTTTGAACCAAGGTTGGTTTGAACCACGAAGGCACCAAGGCACAAAGAAACACGAAGAATTGTCAGTCCTTCTCCAATAATTTTAATTCTGATTTATAAGAAATCTTCTCTGTGTTCCTTTGTGCCTTGGTGCCTTCGTGGTTCAATTCCCTGCATAAAAAAAACCACGTTGTAAAAACGCGGTTAATTTGTAGTGATCCGGCTGGGACTCGAACCCAGGGCCCATACATTAAAAGTGTATTGCTCTACCAACTGAGCTACCAGATCGATCCAAACATTTGCCTTAGCTCCTGTTTCCCTTTTTCATTTGGCTTAATGCCTTGGTTGAAAGGAGTGCAAAAATAAGCGCTTGTGCATATTCAGCCAAAAATTTATTATAATGATTTCGATACCGGGTCAAGAATTTCTGCCAGCGCTGCTATCATCTCCTTCTGTTCCTCTGTCTGTCCCATCTCCGCAATTACATCAACATATATCCTTCTGCTCTTTGTAACCACCAGCCCCAATGAGCCATCATCTCTCACAATTGTCTGGTTTTGCAATACCACGTTATATTTTTTTTGTTTCAATGCTTCAAAAACTTCTAAATCAGTTGTAACAAAATAATTATTTACATCCCTGGCAGGGTTTACAAAAATCGACTTCACTTTTCTTGCCAGCTTTCTTTTTTTGAATGATTTAATACTCCGCTCACCTGCTTCATAGTTATGAATGCCAACAACATGTTTGTCGAAAGGAATTATATTATATAAATAATCGGCAAAATGCTGTACCTGTACTGAAAGTGTATTCTTATATGGACCGGTCTTTATGTTCTTCGCTCTTCCTTTCTGTGTAAATATCTTATTGGGATCGATGGAATATTCCTTATTCAAAAATTCAAATTCAATATTATGCTTCTCATCATTTTCAAGCCAAACCAAAACGCCGCCTTCTTCATTAATAAATTCCTGCGCCGCTTCTATGGCTGTTGTCTCATTATGATGAAGACTTACTAAAGCAAAAGATCTTTCCTGGTGTGAAAGCGTGGAAATTGTAATTACATTATCTCCTAACCGGAAAAACGATTTATCAAGTTTTGACTGGGGATAAGCAACAAAACGGAGATCAGCATTTTGAGAAGAAGTGATGGAAGATGCCAGCAATAAAAACAGGCACCAGAGGGCGTAGACTGGTTTCATAAAGTGAATGATTTAAAAGGTGTCTGCAACTCATGCCTCAACTTCAGCTTTCATCATCTGCATTACATCTTTATCAATCATTTTTTGTGCCAGCACAATCATATTCATAAATGCCAGCCCTTTCGAAATTCCATGTCCTATAATTACGGGCTTGCTGATTCCTAAAACAGGTGTGCCGCCGTAATTTTCAAAATTGAACAGGTTGAAATATTCGTGTTCAATATTTTTACGATGTGTAATAGAAAATAAACTTTCAGCAAGCTTTAGAATAATGTTACCTGTAAAGCCATCACAAACAATTACATCAGCTTTATCAACAAGAATATCACGCCCTTCGATATTCCCTATAAAATTGATGTGTTTATTTTCACTCAGCAGGGGATAGGTGGCCTGTGCTAAAAGATTGCCCTTTCCTTCTTCCTCCCCAATGTTGAGTAAACCAACGCGGGGACTTTCAATGCCCAGGATCTGCTGGGCGTAAACCGAGCCCATTACAGCAAACTGGTTAAGTTGCTCGGGCTTGCAATCCGAATTAAGGCCCACATCCAGTAAAAGGCCGGTGCGACCATTCTCCTTGGGGATAATTGTGGAAATGGTGGGTCTTAAAACACCCTCAATGGGCTTTAGGGAATAAAGGGAACCCACCAGCATGGCACCTGTGTTGCCTGCACTGATAAACGCGTCAATTGCTCCCGTAGCCAGTAATTTAAAGCCGGTAGAAATGGAAGATTCAGGTTTTTCCTTTAATGCCCTTGTTGGGTGCTCGTGCATGTCAATCACCTGGGGTGCATGCACAAGCGTGGTTTTGCCTTCAGGAAGCATGTAATGGTGAAGAAGGGGTGTAATTACCTCTTCCTGCCCGATCATGAAAATTTCGGCATTACCTTTTTCGAAGTATTGTTGAATTCCGGCTAAGATCTCCTTCGGAGCGAAATCACCGCCCATCATGTCAATTCCTATCTTCATGCTTCCAAAAATAAAAAATCCATCATCCCGGCAAGCAGGAAAATGGATTATATAAAAAAACTTCGCTTACTTCTTGATCGGGGAAGTTTCGGCAACCACCTGTCCTCTGTACATCAACTTACCTTCAGATACGTGTGCACGGTGACGTACATGCGTTTCACCTGTTTGCTTATCTGTGGTTAAAGTTGCAGCTACAGCCTTATAATGGGTTCTACGCTTGGCACTTCTTTGCTGCGAATGTCTGCGTTTGGGATTTGGCATAACTAGTATTTAAAGCGTTTATATTCTGTTTAGTCGCCTGCCTTCCGCAGGCAGGTTTAGTTGTTTAGATGTTTAGATGATCATTTACCTAAACCTTTAAATTTTTCCAGTCCTTTCCATAATGGATTTTCACTGGGGGTTTCATTTTGCCTGCTGCCGTTTAAAAGCTCGCGGGCGGTTTCGTTGCAATACGGACCATCCATATTTTCATATTCACAGGTCTTTTGCATGGGAATACTCAGGTTCACAAATTCATAGATCCAGTCTTTTACATCCAGATGGCTTTCGCCACGAGCAATATAATAAACATCAGGATCTTCTTCCTGTGCATTCATGATCTCAGGATCTTCAACCATTTTAACCGTAATGGTAAAATCGTCGAAAAGCTGGAGGGGTAATTCATTGCTGCACCGGTCGCATATCACTTCTGCCTTGCCTCCAACCTGAAAACGCAGGATCATAAAGTTGTTGTTCTTTTCAAGCACCAACTTTACAACTGCCTCCGTTTTTCTAAAATCCTGTGTTCCGTATTCTTCAAAGAACCTGTCGGTTACCTCGTAATTAAACTCGTGATTTCCCGGCTTTAAACCCACAAAAGCCACCTCATATTCGCGCCGATTGCTCATGTTCCAGATTTAATATCCCGAAAATTCGGAGCGCAAAGGTAAAGGAAATAGGGTGAAAAGGAGTATTTTGCCCCAAGAATTTAACGAATAGAACGGGAAAAATGCTCAAAAGCCTCCTCCGTGACCGCAATTTAATCATAGTTTTTTTCCTGGCCCTTGCCATCAGGGTTTTTTCGGTAAATGAAACCTGGGTGGAGAATTACTATACCTATGGCATCTACCCTTTTATTTCGCTGGCCTTACGCTGGCTTTTCGGATGGATACCTTTTAGCATGGGGGATCTGATTTATGTGCTGGCCTTTATCTTCCTTGTCTGGAAAACCTGGAAATTCCTGCGCCTGCTGGCCCGCAGAAAAGTAAAGGAATACCTCTCCTGGATCCTTTTTCGCAAATACCTGAAACTGGTTCTTTGGATATACGTGATTTTCAATCTTTTCTGGGGTTTGAATTATAATAGGCAGGGAATTGCGCACCAGCTGGAAATTGTTATTGAAGCATATAATGCTGATGATGTTTTTCATCTTGCCTCTGTTCTGGCAGAAAAAGTGAATTTCTATGCAGGAAAAACAGACATTGAATACAGGGCCCTGCTGGATGATAATAATAAGTTTCTGTTTGATCTGGGTAAGCAAACTTTTGAAGATGTAAAAAAGAGTTATCCCTACCTGGAATATCGCGTTCCATCTATAAAACCTTCCTTGTATACGCCGGTAGGTCATTTTTTTGGGTTTACGGGCTATTACAATCCATTCACCGCCGAAGCCCAGTTAAAAACTACGGTGCCTGTTTTTGTCAAACCCTTTATTCTATGCCATGAAATTGCCCACCAGCTGGGGTATGGTAAAGAAAATGAAGCCAACATGGTGGCATTTCTTGCCGGTCGAAAATCAAATGATATTGAATTCCGATATTCGGCATATTACGATGTTTTTATTTATACACTTAGGGAACTGGGAAAACTGGATGAAGAAAAATTCAATCAGGTAAAGGAATCTATGCATCCACAATTTAAAATGGATTATCATGCCTATCTTCAATACCTGTTAAAGAACAGGAATATGGTTGAACCCCTGGTATCTGATTTTTATGATGGTTACCTGAGGCTTAACAACCAGCCTAAAGGAAAACGAACCTATAATGAAGTGGTTGCATGGCTGATCGCTTACCTCAAAAAGTACGGCAGCGAAAGCATTTAAATTAAAATTATTGATATGAAAACATGGTTGAAACTGATCATTTCCATTGGAATTCCCTTACTGGTTGGCTTTGCAGGCAGTTTATTTACCGTAACAGGTGAAGGTAGCTGGTACCAGCAGATAAATAAACCCGAATGGAACCCTCCTGGAAGCGTATTCGGTCCTGTTTGGACAACCCTATACGTTTTGATGGGAATTGCTTTTTTCCTTGTTTGGAAATCAGAAGTTTCTAAAGTTGTAAAAACAAAGGCCATGGTGCTTTGGTCTGTTCAGCTCCTGGCTAATTTCCTTTGGTCCTATATATTTTTTCAACGACATGAAATAGGACTTGCATTTGCCGAAATACTTGTTTTATGGGTACTTATTCTCCTTACCATATTTGCATTTGCCGAAATCAGTAAACTGGCCGCCTGGTTGCTGGTTCCCTATATTGCCTGGGTAAGTTTTGCTTCTATTCTAACCTATACTATCTGGAAGATGAATATCGGAAGCTAAAATTTAATCCTCTGAAAATTTAAAGCTGGATTCTATTATCGAAAAGTCCTTCTTCACATTATCAAAATCCTCGTCATAATATTGTTGAACAATTACCATCGAACGTTCTGAATTATTCCAGGTAAATATCCTGATAGCGCCCGGGAACACGCCCATCAGTTTTCCTTTAATGGTCATTCCTTTCCCGTTTAAAACTCCCCATTTGCTAAAAGGCGTTTCCGATGTTGGTTTTTTAATCAGGTTTGATTTGAATTCTTTCACCTGGGCATCAAGCAACAGATCTTTGTCAATAGATATATCCATAATTATGAACATGATCATTGAAACATTATCTGGCGCTTCCAGCGTGAATAATGCATCGGGATCGTAATCAGAATCGGAAGTATCTATCGTCCAGGTTGAGGGGTGTTCCAGCGAAAAAGCACTCCGTTTGATTGTTGTATTTCCCTGGGCACCGGCGAAAAGGGTGCAAAACAAAAAGCTAAGTAGCAGAATTGATTTCATTTATTTTAATTGGTAGCACGGATTGCAAATGACTGAAATTGGTTTAAAATTTATTCTTCCACATCATGCTTTCCACCGGCTTATGATGCTGGCCACTGTATTTGGCATTTGACTTCTGATTGTATTTAACCTCTATCTCTCCGTCAACAGGAAAATAGATCAACTGTCCAACTGGCATGCCATGGTAAACTTTAACCGGTTGCTTAACCGAAATTTCCAGGGTCCAGTGACCGCAGAATCCAACATCACCTTTTCCTGCGGTGGCATGAATGTCTATGCCCAGTCGCCCGGTGGATGATTTGCCTTCTAAAAAAGGTACGTGGGCATGCGTTTCCGTGTATTCTTCAGTTACACCCAGGTAAAATATATGGGGATAAAGAACAAAACCTTCATCTGGAATTTCAAAATGTTCTATCTCATTGTGCTTTTTGGCATCAATTATATGTTCTTTATACGTGGCCAGGAATCGGCCCAGGTGCACATCGTAACTGTTACTTCCCAGGCATTCACGACGATAGGGTTCAATTTTAATGGTTCCTTTTTCTATTTCCTGAAGTATGCGTGAATCGGAAAGTATCATGAATATTTTGATTTTTGACTTTTAATGTTGGTACTTTGGCTGCGGCAAAATAATCGCGATTTTTCGAAACATGCCTATTTTTTATCAACAGGATATTGACGGCAATACAAAACTGGGTATCTGGAAGATAGAAGAGGAGGAATCGTTTTTCCTTTCTTCTGTGCCTTTGCAGAGAGAGATCAGTCATCCGCACAAAAGATTGCAACACCTCGCCGGCCGGTATCTTTTGCAATATCTCTTCCCGGGTTTTCCTCTGAACCTGGTAAAAGTTGCCAGCACTTTAAAACCTTTTCTGGAAGATGAGGCCTTTCATTTTTCCATTTCTCATTGCGGCGATTATGCAGCCGTAATTGTAAGCAAAAATGCAAGGGTAGGGGTTGATATTGAAATACCCGACAATAAGGTTGCCCGCATCAGGCATAAATTCCTGAATGAGAATGAAAACATTTTTTTGTCAGGGTTTTCCAGCGAATTGAAACATCTTACCCTGCTCTGGTCATGTAAGGAAGCAGTTTTTAAATGGTGGAGTTTTGGAAAGGTTGATTTTAGAAACAATATTCATCTCTTTCCCCTCACCCTGAATGACAAAGGATCTATTCAAACTGTTTTTAATGTTGAAGAAAAACGAAAACTGGATATTCAATACCAGGTTTTTGATGAGATCTGCCTCGCTTATATCTGCACACCTGCATAAATGATATCAGGAAAACCACCACTTCCCATCGGCCCCTCACCAACTGCCTGCCGGTTCACTATTCACTAATGTCCGGTAAAAATTTATTGATTCTTCTAAAGACGTCAAGGAACCCAGGTTTGGTGGAATTTCATTAACTGCAGAGAAATGATTAGAATTAAAGACTATAACATGTGGCACCGCGCCTCACGGCCTTGTCTTAGTGCTTCGCCAAAGGCGAAACCGTGGTTCAAATCTCTGCCTGTTTAATAATAAAGTCTTTGTAACAATTATAGATTGAAATTTTATACGGACAGAATGATTCACATTCACTACTCACTACTCACTACTCACCACCTGCCTGCCGGCAGGCAGGTTCACCATTCACTACTCAATCTCATCTCCCCCCGACTCCAGCAATGGAATATCATTAATGGATGCACCTGCAATGCCCTTAATAGAACCATACATTCCCGAAGTGCTGATCAATACCTTTTCCAACTGCTTTTCTCTTTCCTTCCATAGCTTCTCCATTTGAATACGTTCTTTAGTAATGGAATTGCGCATGGCAAGGAAACCTTCGGCAATGGTTTCAATCTGCTGGCGGAATTCTGTGCCCGTAAGGTAACTGTACAGCATCTGCATTTTTTCGCCCTTGTTCTCTTCCGATTTTTTGGTTTCGGTAACCCGCATGATGGTATGCCTTAATGCAGTAGTTAGTGCAACAACTTCAGCAAATGAACAGATCCAAACGCCATCCTTCTCCCCAAAACATTTCATTTCTTTCGGATAAACCTGCGTTACCAAAATGGCTACATCGGCCTGCTTTTGCCGCATGTCGGTCTTTAATTTTTCTATCCATGCAGCAGAAAAATTCTTTGCTCTTTTGCTTTCAAAAATGATCTTGCCGCAGTCGCTTCCAAACTGGTTTCTTACCACCTGCAGGCAATCGGCTCCTTCCGAACCTTTTTTAATTTCTTCAATGATATCGTAAGGAAAGTTCTCTTTCAACAATTCTTCCAGCAATAATTCCTGCGCTTCACCCTGTAATTGCATGGAACCCTGTTCCGCCTTTCGCTTCATTTCCTCGATAAGCTTATGCTGTGCTTCCAGTTGTTTTTCATATTCTTTTAATTTCAGGGCGGTAGCGGTTTCCTGCAGTTGCTGCTTTTCGGCTTCCTGTTGCTGCAACTGTTGCACCAGCACTTCTCTTTCTTCCATTAACTTGCGTTGCAGTTGAAGATCCATTTCCGCTTCCTTGTTCTTCAGTTCCTGTTCTTTTTTCATGAACTCCAGTTCTTTCTGCCTGGCCGATTTTAATTTTTCTTCATTCTCCAATAATCCTTCCTTTAATATTTTCAATTGGTTTTCATATTCCTGGGCAATGGAAAGTTTTAATTGCTGTTGAATTTCAGTTTCCATTTTGGACTTTTCTTCGTTCAGCTTTTTCTGGAACAATTCATTTTCCTTCCTTCTCTTTTCTTCAAATATTTTCTGGTCTTCTTCCAGCTTTTTTTGTTTTTGATCGAGTTGAAGCAGGTTGTCCTGGTATTTACGGTCGTATTGTTGTTTGATCTTTTGTTCCATGTCGGCCGATAACACATCTTCCACATCAAATACGGTGGCACAGTTGGGACATTTAATATTGGTAGGCATGCAGCAAAAATAGGATGGAAACAGGAATGGCCGAAGGATTCTTCAAGTGAAATGGTTTAGTTGTTTAGACGTTTAGTTGTTTAGCATGAGAGGTAAAGGAGTTGAAAAACCCTAAACACCTAATTAAACAACACATCCAAATTCAGTTCTTCCTGCAAATGTTTCTTACATACTACGATCATGATATTTCCAATGCTTTTCGATTGATATCTTTCCTGCTCTTTTCCAATTTCAAGCGCTGCCACTTCCAGAGCTTTTACATGGTAGTTCCGTACAGGCGTTTTTCCCTGTAGCATTTTAGAAAATGATTGCAGGTACATATTTGATGAAGCAGCAATAGCCTCTTCATTCATCTCGGATAATTCTTTTTCTGCAGAACTTTTAACGGTATGGCTGGCGCTGCCCAAATTTTCTTCTGCAATGGTATGAAACTGGTCGCCGATCCTTAAGGCAAATATGGTTAAAATGAGGCTGTCCAGTAATCCATAACTCATTTCATTCATCTTCACATCCTTGAAACTATACAAGCCTTCAATGCCTGACAATAAAAGCAGGGGATTCATTTTAATTTCAATGGCTTTGTTGTGTATGGTTTCCAGGAATGCCTGTTCGTTCATGAGTGTTATTTATGAGCGCAATATAAAATAGAAAGTCTGCCCGGAAAATTCCGGGTAGACTTACAAAAAATGGAAGAGAAAATTAAATATCGGTATCTCTTTCAACTGTACGGGTATAGGTAACCCTGTCGCCACTTGCCGAACCTCTTCTTCCGCCGCCAATAAGTGCAACCAGCAATAAAATAAACAAAGCAGCTCCAACGATCCACACCCATGGTGCAGCATACCAGCTTTCGCTGTTACTTACTTCTATATCAACTTTTCTTGTAGTTGTTGTTGTTTCTTCCTGGGCCCAGGCTGCCAGCTGAAGCATGTTAAGCAGCAACAGGCTAAAAATCATTTTAATACGATTGCTTTTCAATAGCGCTTTCATAAAATTTAATTTATTTAAGCTTATAAGTTCAACAATTGCGCCAGAGGAAATTTTCCACAATCTGATTGTTACATTTGCAACCATTATTAATCTTATGGTTTTAGTACTAAAATGGGTGTTTTTAGCCTTACTAGCAATTTCACTGTCTTCTTCCAGCCAGGCCCAGGACCCGCGCACACAGTATCCTAAGGTGCTCGCCAACTCTTATTTTGGAGTGAATTTTGGCTATATGGATTATAATTTTAATAATTCCCAGCTTCAGCCAGGCTACTCAGCTGAAAACATAAAAATTCCACACCTGGGAATCCGTGTGATCATTGGCTATAGCTTCCTTGAAAACCTTTCAGCACAAATAAGTTATATGCGTCCCATTGAGTGGGTGGAATACCATAAGATCAATGGTATGAACAATGAAAGATCGGTGTACATGAATGTTGGCGGTTTAACAGTGAAATACCGGCAGCCCCTAACAAAAAAACTTTCTGTTTTTGGTGAAGCCGGGTTAGGAATTGTAACCCGCAGCGGATTCAATATAGATGATCAGCCCGTAGTTACTGATGCCACTTATTCTACTATTCAAACAGCCTTGGGCTTCGACTATCATTTAAATAATAAATGGGATCTCAGACTTACAGGCGTTTATACCCCTGGAAAAGATGCCGTTAACCAGCCGTCCACAAAATTTATTTCAGCAGGGTTTCGTTATAATATGCGACCCCTGTCAAAAGAAAAAGTGGAGGCAAATGCTAACTCGGGTTATTTCTTTCCCAAGCATATTTTGCAACTCGGATATACTACTAACGGTTTGGGTTACGGGGTAAATAATACTTTATCCCAGGGCGCTGTGCCCATTTTCTGGGGTGGTGATATTGAAATTGAAAAGGGCGTTTCGTTGCATTACCTCCGGAATGTTTTCCATACGCGAAAAGTTTTTGCCCTCGATATTGGTGCAGGCATTTCATGGTGGCGCAGCAGCAAGAACAAAGATGAATTGTTTACGTTTTCCCTGATGCCTGTTCTCCGGTTTAATGTTTTGCGAACCAAACCTGCCGATGTATACCTGTTTTATTCCCTTGCCGGGCCAACCTATATCTCAAAAATTATTATTGATGATATGGTAAGTGGAAAGCATTTCACGTTTATGGATTATATGGGCATTGGTGTTTTTGCAGGTAAGAACAGGAAGTTCAATGCCGAGATCAATATTAACCATTACAGTAATGGAAATATTTACGCGCAAAATCCCGGGCTGAAAATACCGCTTACATTTAATGTTGGATATACGTGGTAGTTAATACGAGACTTCATAGAAGTTTCTTTTGACATAAAAATCCTGACCTGCATCCTTAATCCTTAGATTTATATTATGATGGATTTTCAAAACATCTTCAGTGAAAGAAGGGTTGGCTATAATAAAACAGCAGTGGGGCCGCGGTCGGGGTTTCAACGCGATTACGACAGGCTGATATTTTCTTCGGCTTTTCGCAGACTTCAAAATAAAACCCAGGTATTTCCCCTTCCCGGAACAGCGTTTGTTCATAACCGTTTAACACATTCTCTTGAAGTGGCCAGCGTAGGAAGATCGTTGGGTAAAATGGTGGGAGAAAAGATCAGTGATCTTTACCGTAACAGCAATGAAGAGGCTTATGAATTTTACAAATACGAACTTTCAAATGTAATTGCAGCTGCATGCCTTGCTCATGATATCGGTAACCCCGCCTTTGGCCATTCGGGTGAAAAAGCCATCTCCGCTTATTTTATCGACCATGCCAATGAAGTATTGGATGGCAGGCCGCTTCGCGGGTTCTTTAATGAGAAAGAATGGAAGGATATTACTGCCTTCGAAGGTAACGCCAATGCTATCAGGATTCTCACCAGGAAGTTCAGAGGTAAATTCGATGGTGGTTTTGGACTGACCTATACTACGCTTGCATCTATTTTGAAATATCCCTGTGAATCCATTGCCGTAAATAAAAATTTCAGGCACCTTAAAAAGTTTGGTTTTTTTCAATCGGAAAAGGAATTCATAATTGAACTTACCCGGGAGTTAAACATGATCTCTTCTTCAAAAGATCCTTTGGTTTTTAAAAGGCATCCTTTTGTTTACCTGGTGGAAGCTGCCGACGATATTTGTTACAGCATTGTTGATATGGAAGATGCACACAGGCTTGGCATTCTATCCTGTGAAGAGGTTTCGGGCGCATTCATTGATCTTATTCAAAAAACAGGGCAGGATGACGATGATCCGGAGAAAATAATTCGTAATTATAAAAAAATTGAAGACCGAAATGAAGCCATCGCTTTTCTGCGTGCTAAAGTCATCAATATTCTTACCAATGAATCGGTAAAAGAATTCTGGCAAAACAGGGAAGCCATTCTAAATGGTAGTTTCAATAATTCACTGGTAGAAATCATTAATGAAAGAACAGCTGCCCTCGATCATATCCAGGAAGTTTCTAAGAAAAAAATCTACAGCCACAGTACAGTAGTTCAGATAGAGATCGCCGGCTATAATGTAATGTCGGAGCTGCTAGGGCTTTTCATTCCTGCATTACTTAGCGAAAAGCCAAACCATAAGCAGGAGAAAATATTAAGTCTGATCCCTTACCAGTTCACGGGATTCAGGGAAGGTGGAACTGCTTATGAAAAGGTTATGAATGCCCTGGACCTGTTAAGCGGCATGACAGACGAATATGCTACGGAAATGTACAGGCGGTTAAAAGGTATTGTAATTCCAGGTCACGGCTGATCTGATTTCAGCCATGTTTTTGCTTCTTCTATAGAATCGAAGGTTTTGATCATCTTCATATGATTCACCTCTTTCAATGTTTCCTCTGTTGAGAACCTGCTTAATGCACTGGGAGAATTTACCCAGGCAAATTTTTTTATTCCTTCTTTATACAATCCCGGGAAATAGGTTCCTGCAAGCCATTGTACTGCCGGCGTCCAGATGCCCAGGACATGCGAATTGTCATTTAATATTTTTGAAGTTCCAAACCTTTTAACAGCATCTGAAATGATCGTAAATCCATCCTTCAATGTTTCTTCTGACTGGTAGCCCAGCCAGTCGGCCATAATCCATTCATTTACCTCATCATACTCCACCAGAACATGATCCTGTTGGTAGAGCACCTGTTTTTTCTTACGGTCTTCCAGTTCTTTATGAAGCTCCTTATATATTTCTATTTTGTTCTTACTGGTCATGGTTTGCAGATAAGAATTTTGAAAATAAAAGATTGTACCAGAAATTGAAGAAGGAGAAAGCGAAGGCAAAAGAGAAAAAATAGGGCAGGATCCAGTTAAAAGTAGAAAAGCTTCCTTTTCAGAAGCCCTCTATGGTTTTAGATATTGGTGGCTTTAGAATTTCAAAGTATTGGAAGAATGCGTTGCATGTTCAAGATAATCAGCCTGTTTCAAATTTGAAAGGATAAAATGTGTGGAAGAATAACAACAATCGATTTGCACATCGCCGCAATTGTTGATGCATGGCGGTTTTCATGCAAAACAGGAATTTATCAACAAGGCAAATTTTGTTGTTCGTTCAATCCATTAATAGTAGAAGATTCTTTGGTTTTTGAAAAAGCTGCTGGTCACTTTTCAAGGGAAAGTAATTCAGGCGCCGTTTTTTCAGCCTTTCTTAATGGGAAGGCTATTGTCTGGCTCCGTTCCTGCTGAAGACTTAACTGGTGAAGGAATTCATACTTCAGCCATGTATAATGTGCAATGGCCCTGGCAAGGTGGAAACCTGTTTTTCCATCTAAAAAACCCAACTGGAAAATATAGGATTTGATGGAGTTGAAACCCGGGGATATATACCGTTTAATAAAGCCGGCCTGCTTACCCATTGCATAATATTTCTGTGCACTTAGCTTGGCATAGATTACGCTTTTTTCACGATAATCGGCAATATCTTTCATGCTGTAATGCCTTAACGAACCGGTGATTTTCTTCACGGAACAATTACCGTTAAGTTTTTCATGAACTACCGTAAGATCCCAACTCGCATAATTCCTGTTGTACAAACGAATCACCTTGTCAAATCCCGCGGTACCAAACCTTATCAGTCGAAGTCCAATAAAATTATCCCGGTTAAACTGGTAAAGATGGTTGTTAGAAAGATTTGTTTTTTTAATTGTTCGTGCAAGCTTAGGTGTCACCCTTTCATCGGCATCTAGGGAAATGATCCAGTCGTTCTTTGCTTTTTCAGCGCCCAGGTTGCGTGCATAACCATAGCCCCTCCATTCCTGGTTGATAACTCTTGCCCCGGCTTTACGGGCCAGCGCAACGGTATTATCATTACTGTCAGTATCCACAACCACGATGTCATCCGACAACATTTTTGCTGACCTGATGCATTCGGAAATATTTTTTTCTTCGTTCCTTGTTATAATTACAACGGATATAGCAGCCACTGAGTAATGATTTATCGGTTAGGATTCGTTTTCACTGCTACGGATAGTTCCATGAACAGCATTTGCAATTAGTCTGGTTCAATTTACGGAAAACTGATTAAACAGGATCAAAATAATTGATCTTTAGCCTAAAATGCCCCTGTTGAACAATGAAAGGGGCAATCTTACCATTTTTCTTCCACGTTATAATTTCCCCAATTGCTGATAAATTAAAAGAGTTTATAATGCTTGATCTGGGATGAGAGGATTCTCAGGAATGCTGAAATTCTGCTAAGCGCCAATGGGTATTCTATTAATAAGGAAAGTTCTCAATCCAGAACCTGGCACCTGCAACCTCAACGCCCTTAGTTGAAGAGTTTGGAATGATTTTTTCAATACCTGTTTCTGGGGCGATGAAAAAAAATTCCCCTACATTTATAAGCTGCCGGTTCTGCTGGTAAAAACCATTTACGAAAATGAAAGAATCTACATTGGAAGAAACAAAATCAAAAGTACTTATTATTGAAGACGAAGGCGATATGTGTTTGTTACTTAACATCCTGCTCGATGGAAAAGAACTGGACCTCGATCATGTGAAATCGCTTTCTGCAGCGGAAGAGTACCTTCAACAGGCACAACCCCGCGTTGTGATCCTGGATAACAAACTGCCCGACGGATTTGGCGTTGACTTCATCAGTTACATTAAGAGCAGGTATCCCTCTATTAAGATCATAATGATATCGGGATTCGATGGCTCGGCAAAGGATGTGGCCCTCGAAAACGGTGCAGATTATTTTCTGGAAAAACCTTTTACAAAGGACCAGCTTTATGCCTCAATTAAATCGCTACTTGATTAATTGGAGTAACCGCGTTAACCGGTAATAAAAATATTTTAATGCAGGATCATCGAATCCTGCATTTTTTTTTCAATTAATCCTTTAAAATTCTCAACTCATTCAGCACTTCCTTTTACTATCTAAAATGCCCTTTTAGCTTTACTCCATAATTTGATGCCGCTTCTATTGAAGTGGATGGTAAAGGTGAGTCTGTGCCTGTGGCTGATAACAAATCAAAAGAGGGTAACGCGCACAACCGGAGCGTTGAATTCATGAAATTATAAACCCCTATCGTTAAACTATATCTGCAGATCTTACCATGAAGATCCGGTACCCATTCGTATCCTGGACGTAATCCTGCCTCATACTTATTCCGTACCAGCCATACCGTACCAGTACTTTTTGCAACCAAAGCAAATGGCGACCTGAAAAGGCCGCCATTTTTATTTAAGTTTATTAAAACAATTGTAAATGCATCCTTCTTTGGCAACACTTGATTGGATAGTGCTGGCGCTTTACTTTGGCGTTCTTCTTATAATTGCTTTTTGGGTAGTAAGGCAGAAAAATAATACAACGGAAGCGTATTTTCTTGCAGGTAGAAATGTGGGATGGTTTGTTATTGGTGCTTCCATTTTTGCATCTAATATTGGCAGTGAGCACGTTGTAGGACTTGCAGGTACCGGCGCTGAAACAGGAATGCCCCTTGCACATTACGAACTCCATGCCTGGATCGTTTTATTATTAGGATGGCTTTTTCTTCCTTTTTATTTACGCAGCGGGTCGTTCACTATGCCGGAATTCCTGGAAAAAAGATTCGACAGCCGCTCAAGATGGTTTCTTTCTTTATTCTCCCTTTTCGGTTATGTATTAACGAAAGTTTCCGTTACTATTTATGCTGGTGGTATTGTTGTATCTAATCTATTAGGACTTAGCTTTCTTGAAGGATCGCTGATAACTGTTATTGTTACTGGTTTATACACAATAGCAGGAGGGATGATAGCTGTAGTTTATACCGAAACATTTCAAACAGTAGTTATTCTTTTTGGTTCCGCAACAATTACCATAATGGGTTTAAATGCAATTGGTGGATGGGGTGAATTAAAGTCGGTTGTAGGTGAAAATCATTTTAATATGTGGCGACCAGCATCAGATCCGGATTTTCCCTGGACGGGCATGCTCATTGGAGGTACTATTGTTGGTATCTGGTACTGGTGTACCGATCAGTACATTGTTCAAAGAACACTAGCCGCCCGAAATATAAAGATCGGCAGGCGTGGCGCCATATTTGGAGCCTATTTGAAACTCGCACCAATTTTCATATTTCTAATCCCGGGAATTATTGCTTTTGGTTTAAAGAAAAAAGGAATGATCACTTATGCAAAAAGCGATGAAGTTTTTCCAACCCTGGTGCAATATTTATTGCCAACCGGATTAAAGGGACTGGTTGCTGGTGGATTAATGGCTGCTTTAATGAGTTCACTGGCATCTGTATTTAATTCTGCCTCTACCTTATTTACCGTTGATATATTTAAAAAGATATATCCAGATTCTCCTGAGAAAAAACTCGTTCAAACAGGTAAAATTGCAACTGCTGTAGTGGTGTTGTTGGGAATGGCATGGATACCCATCATGAATAAAATTGGGGGAGGCGTTCTTTACCAGTACCTGCAAAGTGTTCAGGCTTATATTGCTCCACCCATAACGGCCGTTTTCCTGCTTGGAATTTTATGGAAACGCATTAATGCCAAAGGGGCTATCTATACTTTATTCTTTGGATTGATCATAGGTACCTTGCGCATTGCCCTGGAATTAATGAAAGATAACCTGGATGGAATTTTATATACCTATGCTACTTTGAATTTCTCCCATTTCGCCATTTTTAATTTTGTTGCCTGTTCCCTGATCTGTATTGGAATAAGTTTTACTTCGGCAAAACCTTCTCCAGCACAGATCCAGGGTTTAACCTTAGGTACACTTACGCCAGAACAAAAGTACGAAGCACGCTCAGGTTATACCTTCACCGATATTCTTATTTCTGTTCTGTTACTGGTAATTGTGATAAGCATCATGGTTTATTTCAGAAGTTGATCTCCAATATTGATCAGGAAAATGATGTTGAATAGGTCACCCGGAATGTCATTTTAGGTTGAACATACCCGGTCATCCTGTTATCCGTTTACCTTTTTGTCTCATCATCCGGTGAATTTTTGGTCTGGTAATTTGCATTTAAATACTTTTCTTTGAAAATATGGCGCAGGACCAGAAACAGGAGGCAATTATTGAAGCAGCTATTAAAAGGTTTGCTCATTTTGGTGTCACAAAAACCACCATGACAGAAATTGCCTCTGACCTGGCCCTTTCAAAAGCTTCCTTATATTATTACTTTCCCGACAAATTGAATTTATACGCCGCCGTGTTTAAAACGATTACAAGTGCAGGTGAAAAAACAGATGATGAAGAACTTGCGAAAGAAAAAGATCCTTATAAAGCCATCTTTTCTTTTTTGCAGAAACGAACGGAATTCATCATTCGTTATTATAATATTCTTGAGTTTCTGAAAGATTTTAATGCCAATAAAATTCCTCCTGAACTGGAGCCCATTTTTAGTTACCTGCGCAAAAGAGAATTAAAACGTGTTACCTGCATTATAGAAAAAGGTGTACAATCTAAGGTCTTTAAAATTACTGATGTCAAAAAAACAGCAGAATTATTCTTCGATGCGCTGGATGGTCTCAGAACAATCTCCCTTAAAACCAGGTCAAACTTTTTTCCTGATAAAAAGCAATTTCAGCAGCTCTTAAAGAAGGAAACAGAATTCGCTGCCATTTTTTTCAATGGTTTAACATTAAAAGCTCACTAAGATTTTTTTTTGCCTTACCTTTGACTCTTGAAAGAAAAAAGTCAAATAGTCAAAAGGTCAGAAATGAAGCAAGATGGTTCATCAATGCAGCAACAGGTGTTAGAAGTTGCCATCCGGCGATTCAGTCATTTTGGAATATCCAAAACCACTCTTTCTGAAATTGCCGATGACCTTTCCATTACCAAGCAGTCACTGGCCTATTATTTCCACGATAAACAAAGCCTTATTGAGGCTGCCGAAGAATTAATTTCAGGTGAATACAGGGAAGCCCTTGAATCCAGGATACAAAAGGCGGTTTCGGTGGAAAAGGCACTGCTGGAATTTTCCAGCGTAAAAAATATGTTTTTAGAGAGATACTATATGATGGCTAACGATGCTGAAAATATCGAAAATGCCTCAGGAAAATCCTTGTATAACTGGAGGGATAAAATAAGATTGATAGATAATAAAATTCTTACAGGTTTATTTGAAACAGGAGTTGCAACAGGTGAATTAAAGCCACTCGACCCTGTAAAAACAAGTGAATTGTTCCTTGATACCCTTTATGCATTTTCCCGGTGCATCAGGCATACTGGAGGACTCCCTGATATGAAAACCATTAAAGAAGTTTTTGCTAAACAGCAGGAGGTAATCAAAATATTCTACCAGGGATTAAAATCTGAAACATGGAAAGCCTGATCATACAAAAAGCCAAAGACCTTTTTTTCAATTATGGATTGAAAAGTGTTTCTATGGACGATCTGGCAAAGGTGGCCGGAATTTCCAAAAAAACAATTTACCAGGAGTTCTCCGATAAGAATCAGCTCGTGAATTATATTGTTGACGATCTGTTGGCCCAACACCACAAGGCATTCAACGAAAGTCGTACGCTTTCAAAAGACGCCGTTGAAGAAGTGGTGAAACAATCCCTTCACCTCTTTGATACCTGGGCCTCTGTAAATCCCGGTTTTTATTACGAGCTGGAAAAATTCTTTCCTGCTGCATGGTTTAAACTTGAACAACACAAAAACAAAGTATTGCTCCCTGGCATTATCGAAAACCTCCGGAGAGGTAAGGCTGAAAAGAATTACCGTGAAGAACTGGATGTTGCTTTTACAGCCGACCTAAGGATAATTCAGCTTAACAATGCCCTTTATCAAAATGTATTTTCAGGAAGACGAATGAGTACTTCTGTTTTAATAATGAATCTCACTTCATTTTATCTCCATGGAATTACTACCGAAAAAGGAAAAAAATTGATCAGTAAATATATCAAAGAACCAGAATGAGAACCTTTAAAAATAGAAACATCATCATGATAAAAAAGATAAGCTGGTTTTTGCCTGTCTTGTTTTTTTCATTCACCATTTCTGCCCAGGAGCCTGTACGGTTAAACCTGAAAGATGCATTGAATTATGCATTGCAGGCCAACCAGGATGCAAGGAAGGCCAGGCTTGATGTGGAGAACAGCGAATACCAGATCGATGAAGTCCGCTCGAGGGCTTTACCTCAAATCACAGGTAATGCTTCTCTTGCTAATAATCCCTTGCTACAGCAAAGCGCATTGCCAAATATATTTGGGCCCAACCCGAACCCTAATGAAACAATTCTTGTCGCATTTGGTCAAAAATGGAATGCAAGTGCAGGTGTTTCGCTCACACAGAATCTTTTCGATAAATCCGTACTTACCGGTCTTGATGCGGCAAGGGCAACCAGGGAATTTTATAAACTTAGTGCTCAACTTACCGAGGAACAGGTTATTGAACAGGTAGCAACCAATTACTACCAGGTTTTGGTGCAAAGGCAGCAGATAGGAATAATTGATTCCACGATCCGGAATACTGAAAAAGTTCAGAAAGTATTAAAGGGTCAGTATGATAATGGTCTTGCAAAGAAGATTGACGTAGATCGCATATCTGTCAGCATTTCAAACCTAAACAGCCAGCGGCAACAGTTGTTGAATGGCGTTTCACTTCTCGAAAATCAGTTAAAGTTTTTCATGGGTATGCCTATACAAACGCCTATTGTTATACCTGAAGAAGAAATTCATTCCATACAACCTCAGGCAGTGGCAGACAATGAAACGATCAATACCAGCGAACGGCTTGAATTGCGCCTGCTGGAAAGCCAGGAAAACCTGCTCGAATACCAGAAAGAATCATTCCGGTCGGAATACTATCCGAGTTTATCGCTCGCTGGCAATTATTCCTACCAGGGAATGGGCAATAAACTGCCTTTGTTTAAAGGTCAAAGCCAGGGAGTTAACTGGTTCGATGCCGCTTCTGTTAGTCTTAACCTGCGAATTCCCATATTCAATGGTTTTGCTACGCGTTCCCGCATCCGTCAAACCGAAATCAGGATCAAAAAATTAAATGAAGACATGGCTAATACTTCACTTGCCCTGAATCTTGCCTTTGAAAATGCAAAAACACAGATCAATAACAGCATCATAACGCTGAATGCACAAAAAAGAAATGTGCAGCTGGCAAATGAAGTT
>JAEZCV010000066.1 GCA_023429985.1 Bacteroidota bacterium
GGTAGCTGCTGTTAAAGCCTTATTAGGGGGAGATGGTGGCTATTTTATTGCGGTATTAAAAGCTCAATTTGCTTTTATCTATTGGATATTTACGGGGCCAGGAACCAAATTGCCTGTACAAAAACAAAGACTTACCCATTTAAAAGGTGTTTTCAGGGGAAATATTGTATGGGAATATTTTATAAATAAAAGACGGACTTTCAATTCATTGTTTGAGAAAAAAGAAAATAATTAATTCTTTTTAACAATTTGCCATCATCCACTATTTTTGCACCACAAATTTTGATTATGGATTATCGCCAGGAAGAATACCAGCAGGAACTGGAAAAAGTTCAGGATCGTGATTTTACCCATAACTGGGTTTCTTCTTCTGCTTTTATTTTTTATTTATCCGTTTTTTGCATACTGGCTTTCTTTTTTGGAAGCTGTTACCGGTTGTATAACGAGCGCTACGAAAACAGTGGACCTGAAAAAGTTACCGTGCAGGAAAGCTCCCTCTATACACCAAAATATTCAGCTCCAAAGTAGAGAAAATTTTGCTGAGATAGTTTCTATTCCTATTTTTGCAACCCTTAGTTCTTTAAAACATTGATGATAATCAATTCACTTTGATAAAGTTTTAGTGAAAACTAATACTGGAGAAGGTGAAATTGCGGAAGTAGCTCATTTGGTAGAGCACGACCTTGCCAAGGTCGGGGTGGCCGGTTCGAGCCCGGTCTTCCGCTCCAAAAAACTCCTCCCTAGTGGAGGATTTTTTTTGATGGTGATAAATACCACCTGCCCTGGTGGTGAAATTGGTAGACACGCAGGACTTAAAATCCTGTTCGCAGCAATGCGAGTGCCGGTTCAAGTCCGGCCCGGGGCACAGATACAGAAACAGAAAGAGAGCTGAGAACTCCACACACTCTTTCTGTTTCTCTTTCTCTTCCTGTTTCTCCCCTCTTTATTCTGCCTTCTTCCATTCCATTTCCTGCTTTCCCATTATCAATGTAAAGCCAGTCACCTTAGAATTTTCATCCATCTTAAATAACAATCTTGCATCATTGGCTTTGCAATGAAATTCTGTAGCAGATATGGGTTTGAAGCCTACTGTCGGCTGTCCTTTCAATTTGCTTAATATCATTCCGGAAGATGCTTCAAGAGTCATTTTCATTCCGCCATTAAAATTATATTCCCCTTCCAGCAATTTTAAATCATTATCAGAAATGCGCTGGTATTGATAGAATACAGGAAACTCATATGCCTCATCAAAAGCAATGGCTTTTAATTTATCGCAAATCTCCTGGCCGGGAACATTCCAGTAGTTGGAAAGAAAAATAATAGTAGTGCCGGATTCGGGATAGCGCAGCCACATGGATTTAAAACCTTCGATGGAACCTGAATGTCCAACTTCAATTCTTCCATTGTATTTCCCTGTTTCCCAACCATATCCATAATCACCTTTTCCTGCAGTAAACATTTTTTGCTTAGTATCTTCATTTACTATTTTATTGGAATAAAGTAGCTGATCAAGTTTTAATAAATCACGCGCAGTGCTATACATGCCTCCTGCCCCGCTAATAATTGCTACATTATAATCTGTCACATGCACAAAGTCTTCAACCGGACCTGCTTCATATCCTAAAGCTTTGTATGGCTCGGGCCTGCCATCATAATCCATTCCCGTATCATTTAATTCATGTGCTGCTGCAAATTCTTTTACCAGTTCCGACATAGTTTTACCTCTAATGTTTTCGGCAACATAAGCAAGCAGCATGTAATTTGAATTGCTGTACTGCCATTTGCTTCCGGGGGTATAAATCAGAGGCTGTGAATTCAACAAATTCAAAACATCTTCCCTACCCTTCATTTTCAGGCGTTCATTTTTAAACTGATGCAAAGAAGAAATACTTCTAATGCCGGAAGTATGGTTGAGTAATTGTTCTATTGTTACAGAATCGGATTTAGAATAATCTTTCAGGTATTTGCTTAAGGGTTCGCTGATGTGCAGCAATCCTTTTTCCTGCAATTGCAAAATGATCATTGCCGTGAATGGCTTGGAAACTGAACCTATGCGAAAAGTTGTGGATGATGAATTGGGAGTATTCTCCTTCCTGTTTGCCTGTCCATACGATTTTTCAAATATTACATTACCTTTTCGTGCAATGATAACCGTACCGGAAAACAGGTGCTGCCGGCTAAAAGCAGCCAGCAGGGAATCTGCTTTTTCATGTATGGATTGAGCTTTTACCAGCGCTGGTATTAACAGTAAAAAGCAAAGCTGTAACAAAAAGAAATTTTTCATGCAGGATATGACGCTGCTAATTATACCAGGTTACAGAGTTCTTGAAGCATTTGGTAAAATGGGATGGTCATGCATTTGAACGGTGCCCTCTTCAATTAAAAGTATTATTTTTCTCCGTCAAATTCGCCTGGTAGTTTCACTTCTACAACCGTTCCCTTTCCTGGTGCTGATATTATTTCCAAATGGCCTCCAAAAACTTTTGCCCTGCTCAACATATTATTTAAACCAATTCCATTGCCGGGTGTTTCCACGTCAAAACCTTTTCCATCATCCTTTATAGTTAAAATTGTGAAGTCAGGCTTTTGCTCCAGCACCACTTCCACATTTTTGGCCTGGGCATGCTTTATAATATTGTTTAACTGTTCCTGAAGTATTCTGAATAAAGCCAGCTTCCGGTTTTTGTCGAGGTGAGCAATATATCCTTTGTGCTTAAACTGAACATTCAGGCCGGAAGATGAACTCACCATTTCTACCAGGTCTACGATGGCATCTACCAGCGATTGTGTTCCCAGCGTTGGTGCGGAAAGAACATGGGAAAGATTCCGGATCTCCGCAATACAATTATTTATATATTTTATGGATTTTGGCAATAATTCTTCCAGTAATGAAGGTTTGTTTTTTGCCATTTCCAGGTAAAGCTTAATTGTAGTAAGTATCTGGTTTACGTTATCGTGCAATTCATGACCAATAGCTTCTCTTTCTCTTTCCTGTGCAAGAATGATTTGCTTGGTTAGATTTTCCTGGTAAAGTTTTTGTTCCGAAAGAAGACGCGCTTCCAGTTGTTTTCTTACTGTAATATCACGAACCAGGATAACATTACGCTTTTTGCCCTCATAATCCATATAATAGGAATATACATTCTCAGCCATGAATTCAGATCCATTTATCCTGGTAAAAATCACTTCTTCCCTGTTACCTCCATCATCATAAATTAATGAGGTGAGGTCAATTAGCGGATCCGATTTACTGTAAATTTTAGAGAAAGCTATATTCTTTTCATCCATATCATCCAGCTGAAAAATTCTTAAGGCTGCAGGATTCATTGCTTCGATATTTCCATCTGCATTGTTTATAAATATTGCATCCCTGCTGTTTTCAAAAACCGATCTGTAAAGATTTTCCTTCACCAGCAATTCTTTTGTAAATCTTCTTCTTTGCAAAAGAACATTGGTTACAATAATAAAGAACAGCAATAATAGCAGGGTGATGATCCCTCCAAAAACATAATCACGCTTTGCTCTTTCCCTGTAATCGGCCAAAACCTGATTAGCGGATGAACCTACCGTGGCAATAATCGGATATTCTTCAAGTTTTCGATAGCTGAAATAAGTTGGGATTCCACGAATGGCATCCGGGGCAAAATAATTATATACAGGATGTTTTTTTAAATGCTCAAACAATGGACTCTTACTAATGTTTTCACTAAAACTTTCCTTACCTCCCATTCTTCGCGCATAAGTAACGCCGTTGGGATCCACCAGCGAAATAATATCCAATGATCCGAGGTTGGCATTAGAATAAAAGTTTGTAAAAACAGAAGGTGCATATTGAACTATTGCCACGCCTGCAAAGCTGCTGTCGGGACTATTGATCCTGCGGCTTAAAACGATCACAGGGCTGCCTGTTGATTTAGATATCAAAGGCTCACTTATTATAAGACCATCATCACCATCCCGGTGTTTTATAAAATAATTCCGGTCGGAGAAATTAATTTTTCTATTAGTAATGGGAAGATTACTGGAACGTAAAATGCCTTTCTCATCAATTATACCAATACTTACAATCTCACTAATGTCGAAGATGTTTGCATTGACAGTTTTTAAAACCACTTCATCTCCCGGTTCACGCTCATACTGCTGCTTCAGGGTTTGTAAAACAGCATCTGCATTTTTAATCAAAAGAATGGTGTATTGCTCCAGTGCAACTGCAAGGTTGGCATTTCTCTGGATGGCTGTATTGATTGTATTTTCCTTGTCCTGCTTTAATTGTACCAATATCCGGTTCCATATAAGGAAAACCAGGAAGAGGCAAAAAACCAATACAAGGATGATCCATTTATTAATCCTGTCCTTAGCCATTCATTCAGTTTAATGAGCTGATCTAATTACCTGTCATTCGCTATAACAATATATAAAAAATAAATATTATAAAATATAATTATTTTATGATTACGTCTTTTTTTAGTTGTACCTGTTTAAAAAAATAAAAGGCTGTCCCTATCGACAGCCTTAAAACAAGAGAAAAGAAACCTTTTTAAATGGCTTTAAATTATTTCACAAGACAGATAAAATTTTCTTTGCAATGTGTAAAGCAGTCACCATTATAAATGATGACCGCTTTATAAAAATTATAGTTTGATAACCTTTAAAATCTCAGTTTCCGATAACCTAATCAGGTAAATTCCATTGGTTTGTCCGGAAAGATTTATTGTAAAATTGTTACCGTTGATAAGAACACGTTGAATAAGCGTACCGGTTTCGTTATAAACCATTGCTTCCCGGCCTATCAGGTTTGCATCGCCAATAGACACTGTTATCAGGCCCGAGGTAGGATTAGGAAATACCACCGATCTTTTCACTTCTCTGGCAATGTTGATCCTGATAATATTGGAGTATTTAAACCCACCATCCAGATCAATTTGTCTTAACCTGTAGTACATGGAAGGAATTTCAAGCTTGTCAACATTCATATCTGTAAACTGGTACTGTGTTGTTGCAGAGGAATTTCCAATGCTGTTCAGTTCACCAATATCTGCGAAATCATTTCCGTTGGCCGACCTTTCAATTACATATTTGCTGGTGTTATGTTCTTCGGCAGTTGCCCATTCCAGTAAATTATGTTTTCCAACATTTTTCCCTTTAAAATACAGCCAGGTTACAGGAAGAGGGGCCATCAGGGAGGCACATGCAATATCATTTACATCCATAATTTCGGTATGCCCAACCAAATCGGTGGCAAGTACAAAGAAGCAATATTCCGCTCCCATTGGCAATTGAATGGTCGTGTCAGTTCCAAAAACTTCGGGTGCAATAACAGTATAATTTATACCATCTGTGGCCACATATACTGTATAGTTTTTAATTCCCGAACCGCCCGGATCATCGGAGCCGGTCCATTGTAAATGAACAAATCCCGAATCATTAAAACTTGCCGAAACCATTTGACTTTGCGGCGCAACAGCGTCAATTGTATTGGTATAAATATTTGTAGGGATGGTATCATTGATATCAAAAACTATACTGGCCCGCGCTCCAATCGTATCCAGAGTTTGAGCGCTTGCTTTGGGAATTATACTAAAATTCACAAATCCATGACCGTAAAGAGGCTGGCTGCTGTCCTGCAGAAACAACAAACCTTTTTCAGGATCTTCGGTGGGTAACAGGGTTATGGGGTCAATACTTCTGAACTCCCAGAATACCTCATTTTTCATTTGGTCGAAACCTGCAACCACATCTACATAGAGGTCCATGGAATCGCGGCAATCTAAACGCGTGTAATAAGAAGTCAACCCTGCCGGTACAGAAAAGCTTTGGTTGTTGAATCCGAAACTTCCCAACTGAAATGTGCCTGCATCCTGGTTTGGTTCCATAGGTGTGCTAATACGGATATATTTTGCAGGAGCTGTGGCCGACTTATCATTTTCACAAAGTATGGTATATGGCATTCTCGATTTAACACTCACGTATTTTTTTTCTTTCACGCCTTCGGGACCTATGATCTCATTAGGATCACGGGGAGCAATAATAACCACCTCTCCCGTAACTGGATCGTAATAGTCTCTTGGCCTTCTGCGGGTTCCATTCTCGGGGCAGGGAGTTGATTCGGTACTTACATAGGACATAGGTACGCCGTATTCATAATATGCCCAAAGGTTTCCATAAAATGTTCCGGCATTGGCAGAATGAGTGGAAAGTCCATCACCTGTGGTTGATTCTACAACGAAGTCAATTCCCGAAAATACCGAACCCACACCTGTCCATGCCAGGCCGCTTAATAAAAAATCACCCGTAGCCTGTACTTCCTGAGTATACTGCTCGTTGCTTTGTCCATCGGCAAAAGATGAAAGCATGGCTTCACCTTTTATAAGGTTATCAGCAACGTTCATTCCCTTCCCGATCCTATCACTTGCCATAGCCATCTTATTTCCTTTGACGCCTTTTGCCCCAGCTGTATTATTCAAAGCCGTTTTCTTTGCCACAAGATTCTCGCCTCTTCCCAGCTGTGCATTCCGTCTTGCAGCACGATTAAGTTTTATTTCACTTGCCTCTTTAAAAGCTTTGGTTGCATCCGACCGCAATTTATAAGCAGTTGCATCGAGTGTATTTGTTGTAGCATAATTTATTGCAGAAGTTTCATAGGCAATATCATTCCGTTCCTGTGTTTTACTGCAATCTTCCAGGCCTAAAATATCAATTCCATTGGCAGGATTGTTTCCAACATACTGGTACATTCCCATACCATCTTCATATTCTATCAAATCGCGCTGGCTGAATAAACCTGTTTCGGGAGCATAATTCCTGTAGTAAAAATGAAAACCGGCTGTAGCGCTATCATATTGCTGGCCAGTAAATCCAAACCTGTTACCGGTGATCGAAGATGCTATGGGATTTCCAAGACTGTCATAAACAGAAAGTTTACCAAAAGCATCATAGCGAAAATTCTCCATCAACCTTCCATTGGTGTTGGAAATAGCCTCAACAGAATTCAGTTCATTCTGATGATAATAGAAATTACTTTCATTGTTAACATTAACGACAGGTTTTAAAAAATGAGTGAAAACAGTTTGATTTTGAATTACTCCACTATTATTTCTTTCTTCTACAGGTGCAAGTCCAGCATAAGTGTATTTAAGGGAATTGCCATTAATTGATTTAATTATCCTTCGGTCGAAGGCGTCGTAAACATATGTGATAACAGAAGCAGGAGCAGATGAATCTTTTACTAACCTGCCTTCCGCATCATAAAATTTGTGAAACATGCCATCAAATGCCAGGTTTCCTCTTCCATCGTAAATCCGTGCAGCTCCATTGATGGCCGTCATCTGGTTGAGATTATTAATTGTATAGTTCTTAGCGGCGCCATTGATACTGGCCGCTACTCTGTTTCCTACTGCGTCGTAGGTGTAATTATTGGTAACATTTCCCTTTTTATGCTGAACGAGGCGGTAGTTGTCATCATAGGTATATTCTTCAGACAAAAGAGGATTATTAAAACGGTTAACCTGCGTTTTATTTCCTTCCTTATCGTAGGTAAAGCTGTTATTCAAAATATTGGGTCCGGAATTCTGCATAGAGGTCATTCGATTTCCCATATCGTATTGCATGGTTGTAATGGTTCCATTTCCATAAAGAATATTTACAGGCAGGTTTTCACTATTATAACTGTATTCAGCTATCAGCTGATCATTGCTGAAAACTGAAGCAAGCCGGCTTCTGTCATCATAAGATTTTACAACTGTTCTTCCGCCCGGATAAGAAATGGTTTGCGTACGGCCGGCATCGTTATAACTATAGGTTACCGTTCTGTTATCAAAGCTTTCTGAAACAATCCTGTTCAGTGCATCATAACCAATGTTTACAGTACCAGCACCGTTGGTGGCAGATATAATCCTGCCTGCATCATCATAAACATAAGAGAACACTTCGCCACCGGGCAGTGACTTCGATATAATCCTGTTCATATTATCGTACTGGTAAGTGATAATGCTTCCATCGGTAAGCCTGTTGGAAATAATATTGTTGTTATTATCGTAATCCAGTTCATTAAAACTTCCATCAGGATAAGTCATTCTTTTACGTCTGTTCAACTGGTCGTAGGTATAAGTGGTTGTATTGCCATTCTGATCCTGCAGGGAGGTCATATTATTTTCTGCATCATAACCAATTGTAATTATTCCGCCTTCAGGGTCGGTAAAGCTTTTTAAACGATCCAGGCTATCGTATGTAAGATGACTTACAAACCCATTCCTGTCTGTAATGGTTTTAACATTATCATTGTCATCGTAGGTATAAGACCTTTTATTACCAAGAGGGTCGGTAAGCGATGTTATTCTGTCGAGATTATCATAAGTGGCAGAAGTAATAGCGCCCAGGCCGTTGGTATAGCTTGTAATATTTCCATTTGCATCATAGGTAAAACGGGCAATATCGCCTGTACCATCCTTGATCCTGGTAACACGATCTAATTTATCAAACTCATAATTCAGCAATCTGCCCCCGGGAAACGACACTGACTTTACGTTACTGTTTGCGTCATATTCAATAGAGATCACATTTCCCAGCGCATCGGTAAAAGCGGTCAGCCTGTTCCTTGAATCATAAGAAAATGAAGAAACAATTCCCAAAGGATTTTTAAATGAGGTTACATTATCCATGGCATCATATACTATCTCTTCCACTTTCCCATTGGCATTAATGTATTTTACCGGTCTTGAAGAAGCATCGTAAGAAATGCTGGTAGTTTTATTATTCTTATCTTTTATGGAAACCACATTTCCCTGTGCGTCGTAATTAAATTCCATGGTTTGGCTCAGAGGATCAGTGATCTTTTTCAGCCTGCCCAAAATATCGGTTTCCAGGTTATGCTGGTTACCACGTGCATCCATAAAAGAAACCAGTTCGCCACGAGCGTTATATTCCAGCGTTGCGAAATAGTTGCCGGGGCCAGAAACGGTAGCAGGATTGCCGAAAGCATCGTAGCTGTAATTAAACACGTTACCATTTGGATCAGTGCTGCTTACAATATCTCCATAAGAATTATAGGAGGCGGTAAAAGTTTTGTTTCCTGGCATTATCAATTCTTCCAGGTTGCCTTTATTATTATAATTAAGGGTATACAAATTCCCCTTTGGATCTTTATAGGTTGTGATTTTATTAAAATCGGCTGAGTAGGTATAGATATGTTTCCCGCCCATTGGGTCTGTTGTTGATAATATATTGCCTCGACTATCATAGGTATAAGCATATTGATTGCCATTGGCATCGGTCATTTTAATTTTATTACCATTGGCATCATACTCATACTTCACATTCAATCCGCAGCAATTGCCTGTAATTGAGGTTACCCATCCCAAACCATCCACAACATCATAT
>JAEZCV010000091.1 GCA_023429985.1 Bacteroidota bacterium
GCGACATTGTTTCCATTGATGTGGGTATTTACAAGAACGGGTATCATGGCGATCATGCCTACACCTTTATGATCGGGAAGCCGGCAGATGATGTTGTCAGGCTGGTGAAGGTTACCAAAGAATCTCTTTACAAAGGCATTGAAAAAGCTGTGGCAGGCAACCGCATTGGCGACATAGCTTTTGCCATACAGGAGCATACCGAAAAAAAACATGGTTATGGCGTGGTGCGCGAACTTGTAGGACATGGTATTGGTAAAAGCATGCATGAAGAACCACAGGTTCCCAATTTTGGAAAAAGAGGATCGGGAACGGTTTTAAAGGAAGTACTTGTAATTGCCATAGAGACCATGATCAACATGGGAAAGAAAGATGTATTTACAGAAAAAGATGGATGGACAATAAGAACCACCGACGGTAAGCCCTCTGTACATTTTGAACATGATGTTTGCGTAAAAAAAGGCAAGGCCGATATCCTTTCCGATTATTCGCCTATTGAAGCTGCTGAAAAGGCCAACATCAATTTGTTTTCAGACTATTCCATGGAACTTGTTTGATGAAGATCTATGCCATCAGAAAATAAAAACCCGGCCTCTAAAACGCTTGTTGTAATTGGAGGCGGCGCTGCAGGTTTTTTCTGTGCCATTAATGCAGCTATTCTTCATAAAGGTTTAAAAGTGATCCTGCTTGAAAGAACTTCCAAATTACTTTCCAAAGTAAGCATATCCGGGGGAGGAAGGTGTAATCTCACACATGCCATTTTTGATATACAGGAAATGAGCAGGCGTTATCCGCGGGGACAAAATTTTGTAAAGAAAACCTTCCACCAGTTTTTTACAACCGATACAATAAAATGGTTTGAAGATAGAGGCGTTGCCATTAAAGCTGAAGATGATGGAAGAATGTTCCCGGTTTCAGATTCATCAGCATCCATTACAGGATGTTTGTTAAGAGAGGCAGATAAATTTGGAGTTGAAATCAAACTCAATGCAGACGTAAAAGAGATCAGAAAGGAAGATAGATTTTTGATCAGGTTATCCGGCAATAACATTATTCATGCAAATTTGGTTTGCATCGCCACCGGCGGATTTCCAAAATCAAACATGTTCGAATGGATTAAAGAGCTGGGTCATTCCATTAATGAACCCCTTCCTTCATTATTTACCTTCAATCTTCCCAAGCATCCCATCATCCAGTTAATGGGCATCAGTGTTCCGCATGTAAAAACTAAAATTGAAGGGAGCAAACTTGCTGAAGAAGGTCCAATACTGATCACCCATTGGGGATTGAGCGGTCCTGCCGTTCTAAAACTAAGTGCATGGGGTGCAAGAGAACTGGCAGCAAAACATTATAGTTTTAAAGTTCACATAAACTGGGTGCCCAATATTCCGGAAAACGATTTAAGATCTTCCTTCAAACAATCGCGCATCTCTCATGCTGCGAAAAAGATCATCAACCATAATTTTCTTCAATTGCCTTCCAGGCTCTGGCAGTTTTTCCTGGAGCAATCGGGAATTTCAGTAGAAACCAGATTTTCTGATCTCAGTTCTAAAAATGAAAATCTTCTTATCAGGAATTTAATTGACTATGTAGTAGATGTAAAAGGCAAAACAACTTATAAAGAAGAATTTGTTACGTCGGGTGGTGTGGTTCTTTCCGAAATTGATTCAAATACCATGATGAGCAAAAAAATGGATGGATTATTCTTTGCGGGAGAAGTGCTTGATGTAGATGGTATCACAGGCGGCTTTAATTTTCAGCATGCCTGGACCAGTGGTTTTATTGCTGCTAAACATTGCATGGATCATTTACAGGGGTAGAAATTTTCCTTCACTTAAAATGGTTTGATTTATTTGTGGATTGCCTTTGTAATAAACATTTCCTTTGTGATAGATCGTTCCATTTAAGGTTTCTGTTGCCCAAACATATCCATTTCTCACACTGCTGTAAATAATATCCAGGTTCTTTATCTCCATATCTCTTAAATCAATACTCCCGCGCGAAGTGCAATAAACATAGCTCGTGTTTGACCTTCCGGATAAAATTATATCAGCATTGTCCTCATAAATACCCGCAACAAGATGATTTGCTTCCACATCAAGATCAATGATGCCGGCACCTGTCATGGAAACAATTGTAAATGTTTGTGCAGTTAATTGATTGGTGGAAGTGATATTTCCCGATCCCTGGTAATCGATGGTTTCCAAACCGGAAACATCAAGCAAAACATCAATGGTTTCTCCTGGTTTGTTAATGATATTATTGGAAAGATCTTCAATGTAAAGAACACTATCAACAACTTCGGTTTTTATGGAGGAAAGCTTTTGCATATCGGCAATCACGGTTAATGCATTGCTGCTGCTTTGCGTTAAGATCAGGTTGATGCGATGTTTCAAAACAATTTTATGGAAAGAAGAAACCGGTCTTTCCTGCGCAACAATAATTTCATCTTTTTTACAGGATGATAAAATCAATAAAGCAAATAGGATTTTTATACATTTCATATTAAAAATGATAGGCTAATCCGGCGTGAATAAAATCGGCAATGCCGCCATGAGATTTTAAAAATCCTGCAGCAGAAATATTTTTGTGAAACCGGTAACGCACTCCATAGCCCTGGTAAATTTTTTCTTTATGATCTAAAACATAAATGCCAACATGAACAGGAATAGAGATCTTTCCCAGCCTGAATTCATAGCCTCCGTATGCAGCCAGATTAAAATTGTTATAGTTTTTTATTCCAATAGTTATTACATCGTCAATAAAAAGATTTTGCTGCGATGGATCGTATAAAAAATGCAGTCCTGCTACAAATCCTCCATAAGCCGACTGCCGGAACCTGTATTCAGCAGCAAGTAACCATTGCTGGTAAATATTGGAAGCAACCCATGGACTTTCTTTAACACCGCTTGTTAATTGAAGCAGGAATTCAGGGTTTATAATACTGTCAAATTCGTAATTGTTTAATGGAATTGAATTGAATAGAAATCCTGCACCCAATGAAATGGAGGGAACATTCAATCCAAGGTTGGGAAGTTTGGATGTGGCATTGGATAAGTGACTTAAAGATCCACCGGCATTAATGTGAAGTTGATTTGTTAACCAAAATCTTCCATAAAGATTGGCATGAATAAATAAATTTCCCCTGCTTCCAATTAAAAGATTTTTATGGTTGGTTTCTGCATCGTATGGTTTTTCAACAATGCCAAAACCAAGACCGGTGCGCATCCTTATTTCAACTCTTTTACTGCCTGCAAGTCCAAAATCGAGGAAGGCAAAAGCACCACCCATTTTTCCAATGTATTGCTTACTTCCGCTTTCTCCAAAAAACAGGGCAGCACCCCAGTGAATGGGTAAAATATGTTTGGGTCGGGGATAATTTTTAATGGGTTTACTTAAAGCAAGGTTTACAAAAGATGTATAGGAATCTTTTACAAAATCGGCCTTTGAAGTGGAAGTGAAAAATGAACCGCGGTGAAAAGATGCATCAAGCCGGGTATTTTCAAAAAAACCCTGCGACCTTGCAAAAAAGCCTGTCATTATCCCTGCCAGCAAAAAAAAGCCATTCTTCAGCATAGGGTTGAAAAATAGCAAGAATTACCGTGATCCTGTTTCCCGGATCAATATTTTGAGGAGATATGGAAAAATGGAAATTACAAAGCATTTAATATCAATTAATTGTATGAAATTGCCGGTTTGGTTACGAAAATTTGATTTCAGCAAAATCAGTCAATCCCTGCATTTTTTCATTGAATTTTAGATTTCTTAAATTCCGCTAAAATGCCCTCTATTCCTGCCTGATTTCTTATCTTTGCCGGCCCGAACAAAACCCTCGGGATATATTATGGAAGATAATCAAATTGTTAACCAGCCTGCCGGCGAAGCAGGTTCAAACGCTGAAGGACAGGAGCAGGCCTCTGGTGCAGAGAATGCAACAGAAAACACTGCAGCAGCGACATCAAATGTACCTGTTCAGGAGCCTGTAGCAGAAACTGTTGCAGCTCATGACGATTTCGACTGGAGTATTGACAAACGTAATGTTGCCAGCTACACCAAAGACGAAAAAGAAAAATACGACAAAGTGTATGAAAACACTTTCGTGCAATTGAATGATGGTGAGATGATCAGGGGACTTGTGGTAGGTATCACTAAAACAGACGTGGTATTGAACATTGGTTTTAAATCTGATGGTCTTGTTTCATTAAACGAATTCCGCGACATCCAGGGACTTAAAGTTGGTGATGAAGTGGAAGTGATGGTTGTAGAAAAAGAAGACAGGGATGGTAACCTTAACCTGAGCCGCAAGCAAGCCCGCATCACACGTGCATGGGAAAGAATTGTGGAAGTTCATAAAACAGGTGAAATTGTTACCGGTACTGTTACCAGCAAAACTAAAGGTGGATTGATCGTGGATGTATTTGGTATGGAAACGTTCCTGCCGGGTTCCCAGATCGATGTAAAGCCTGTAACTGATTACGATCAGTTTGTTGGAAAAACAATGGAGTTTAAGGTTGT
>JAEZCV010000230.1 GCA_023429985.1 Bacteroidota bacterium
CCATCTGCATCTGTCGCACTCCCATTCAATGTTGCACTGTTCACAGGAAGGGTGATCGTAATATCATTACCTGCATTTGCTACAGGTGCCTGGTTGGGTGGTGGTGCACATAGATTAGCAGAAGGATTTACCAAATAATAAGGTGAAGGAGTTGGAAATACCTGAGTAAGGCTAAAAGGATCAACCAAAGTAGCCAGGGGAACATCCCAGGAATTAGGATATAGTGAAGCCTCACTAGGGCAAGCTGGAACTACACCATTTCCAAGAATTCCTCCTTTGTTCCTACCCCAGGAATATAACTTACCATCAGCAGTTAAGGCATAGCTATAAAATATATAGGCAGTAGCTCCAAAAACCTTTACAAAATTATTTATCTCTGGTCGGATCTGCACAGGTGTAGCCTGCATTAACTGGCCTGGACCCATGGTCCACGCGTAAGGAGGGTTATAAGTATTGAAATCTATTTGCTGGCCATTTCCAATCGTGCCACAAGCATTATCACCCCAACCCCATAAAGTACCATCAGTGAGAATAGCATGAGAAGCCACTGAATTTATGGTAATTGAGGCAACAGTAGTTGGAAGATTTAATACCCCTGATAAATTAGTTGGGTTACTTACCGGAACATTTGATGAATAAGATGAACCCATTCCCAAATAAACACCATAATATCCCCAGCCATATAACACGCCTGTAGTAGTAAGTGCATATGAAAATTGGCCTCCTCCTGCAATCTCTTTAATATTGGAAGGAATTGAAGCCACCTGACCTGGTTCCCTGTGATTGATACCAGAAACACCTCCTCTCCCAAGGTTTTGCAACCTGAATCCTCCTCCACCCCAGGACCATACAGTACCGTCGCTGCAAAGCGCTAAAATAACTTCACCGGCTCTTACCTGGGTAACAAAACGATTTCCTGGAATTTGAATTTGTACTGGCCTCGATACTATCGATCCTTCAGTGCCGTTTCCTCTTAGGCCACCTTGTAGGCTACCCCAGGCCCAAACTGTACCATCATTTTTTAATGCAACATTATAATTATAAGCATTATAACTATATGCAGCAACAACTTGCACAACATTAGTAAATGTATTGCCAGTGCTATCCGTTAAAATTTTTACAGGTGTATATATCTTATCGGTACTCACCACCCCATTGCCTGCCTGTCCTTGTTGATTCCATCCCCAGGTCCAAACATCACCATTATTATCAACAGCAAGACTATGATGCAAACCACTGGCAACGTCGCGAAATGTAAGTCCGGCTGGTACCATAACAGGTACAGGAGGAACAGCAGATCCGGATGCACTTCCGGCACCTACAGCCGATTTACTAGTGCTTAAACCAAATAATTTCCCTGTTTCATCAATAATAAAAGCCTGGTATTCGCCTAATCCTACTTTAATCTGACCTCCGGGTGGTGGAGGTGGTGGAAATGTGGAGTTATTAAGAACCGTAATGGTTACAGTATCTGCATTTTCACCTCCATTATTATCTCTAGCCCTGAATTCGAATTTATAATTCCCTGCTGCCATATCCGATACGAGTGTTACAGCCTGTAACGGGGAAGCAATGTTATATGAAAGAGGACCTTCGATTTTAGTCCATTGATATGTATCGATGTTTCCATCCGGATCTGTTGCTACACCATTCAGGGTTACCTGGTTGGTTGGCAAAGTAATAGTCTGGGATAAACCAGCATTTACAATTGGAAGGAGATTTACAGGGGGAGGCGGTGGAACAGTACTTCCCAAAGTAGTATCTCCTTGTCTGAGCATCCATTGGTAAATATTCTGTTGAACGCCATTTATAAGGAAGGTTTGCAAATTTGGGCCAAACCAATTATTCCAGCAGCAATGTCCACCACCTCCAAAACTAGTATATTGAAAATGTGATAAACCGGGATTAACCGCATTCAATGTGTCTATAATCCTTTTTATTTGTCTGCTGTCGTTATTTTGTTCGAAACCAGCTTCTCGACCTCCTTCCAAAGCCCAATTTCTGAATCTTGTGGCATAAGGAGGAGTGGCATCATAAGTATCATCGGGGCGTACACCTTGCACATTAACAACAGACCTGACTAATTTCTGATAAGTATTATCGCTAGAGGTGGGCTTATAGGTGACAAAAGTATTGGATGTCCATGCACCTTGTGACATGCCGGCAAAATGAAGAGAATTCCGTTTAATCCTGAACTTAGATAATATGGCATCTATTTTTACTTTCGTAATCCAGGGACGCGTGTTTGCTGGCGGTTGCAAACTAATAATAATAGGATAATGTCTTCCGTTTCCGAGATCAACACCGCCATCCCAGCCATTGGCAAGGTAAGCATGTGGTCCATTAACAGCAAGTTTTGAAATATTTGTTCCCTGTTCTCCTAAGCCCGGGAAAAATATGATTCCCTGGAAACTATCATTTGGATTTAAATAATAGTCAGGAGGAAGTTTAATTTTTGCATTCCACGCTGAACCGCTCACTCCAATTATAGTAGTATCATAACTTAATGCCTGCCCGAACGAGATGTTTGAATACATCAATAGCAGGTATAAAAATAACAGCTTAAATAAGCTAGTCGGTTTTTGGTTGATCATAGATTCGTCTTTAGGATATGGAGGTGGATGGTTTTTCTGATTAGCTTAACAAATTTAGTCAAAAACATAGCCGGTGAAATTGTACAATTGCTATTTTTATTTCTGCGTAATTATCCTGGATTCAATGAAATAATCCGAGCGACAAATTACCAGAATCGAAAAGCAAAAGCAGTATTACTACTTAGAATTCCTACGTTTTTCAGCAGAATACTACAATAATCACAGGGAATGCACTTAAATACATATGTTCGAAATTATAAGTATGAACGCATTTTTCCTAAGATTTAAATTTGTTATGATATAAGATTTTAAACAAATTTTCCACACATGAAAAGTTTCATTCATACCTCAACAGCATAAATATAATCATGATAAAAAAAAATCACTTGTTAATTGTATCTCATTTAATGAAATCATTAAAATCAGTTATGAAGTATTGGGTGTAAACCTTTAATTTAATTCTAATAAGATTATATAACTTTCGGCAAATATTCTTCTGATGACATGGATGTATTAAAATTGATCCTCCTTATTTGCGTGGGAACCATTTTCTATTGCTATTTTGGTTACGGAATTTTGCTAATTATCATTATCAGGATCAGAAAGATCTTTAAAAAGAAGTCTGCTTTAACAAATGAACAATTTTCACCACCCGTTTCCCTAATAGTTGCTGCATATAATGAACAGGACTTCATCAAAGAAAAAATTCTCAATTCCCTGGAACTGGATTATCCTTCCGGAAACCTCCAGGTCATCTTTATTACCGACGGATCAACTGATAAAACCCCTGAAATCATAAAGGAATTTCCCCAGATACTTTTACTTCATCAAAATGAAAGATCGGGAAAAGTGGCGGCAATGCATCGGGCAATGGGACATATTTCAACTCCTTATGTAATCTTTTCGGATGCTAATACGCTGCTCAATAAAGACTGCATTAAAAATATAGTAAGGCATTATCAGGATCCGGAAGTTGGCGGAGTTGCAGGAGAAAAGAAAATTATCAGATCTGCCGGTGATAATATTGCCGGAGCTGGAGAAGGATTGTATTGGAAATATGAATCCTTCCTTAAAAAACTGGATTCTGATTTTTATACAGTTGTTGGAGCGGCGGGTGAATTATTCTCGGTTAAAAAAGATCTTTATGTTTATCCAGGAAACAATATTCTGCTCGATGATCTGGTGATTTCACTTGAGGTTTGTAGAAAAGGTTACCGTATCGTTTACGAACCCAATTCATTTGCCCTGGAAACACCTTCATCTTCTATTAAAGAAGAACAAAAAAGAAAGATCAGGATCAGTGCAGGAGCTTTTCAGTCAATTATTTTACTCAAAGGATTATTAAACATTTTTAAATATCCAAAACTGGCATTTCAATACATTTCTCACCGTGTGCTAAGATGGACTCTTTGCCCTGCATTTCTGCCGATTGCTTTCTTTACAAATTTAATAATAGTTATAAACCGCGGAGGATGGTTTTATGACCTGCTTTTTGCCGGCC
The DNA here is from genome assembly GCA_023429985.1 of Bacteroidota bacterium. Lineage (GTDB taxonomy): Bacteria > Bacteroidota > Bacteroidia > Chitinophagales > Chitinophagaceae > Flavisolibacter. The sequence continues at coordinate 4,096 of JAEZCV010000230.1, forward strand.
AGGTATTTTTTTATACAGGTGCTTTTTTAGGCTGGATGCTGTTTAAAAAAGGAGTAAAAAAAGGTTTCTTGTATGCCTTCTATTATTTTTTATTTATCAATTATTCTCTTTATCTCGGATTTATAAGGTTTTTAAAAAAGAATCAAACAGTTTTGTGGGAAAAAGCTTCACGAACAACCTACCTGCCTGCAACTGAAGCCAAAAAGGAATAATTCTAATAATTCAAACTCAGATTCTTTAATTGAAGTTTAATTTATCCCTGCATTTCATAAATCAAGAATCAGAGATTATTTTTATACAATTGTTATTTAATTCTTATAAATGTTAAATATACTGTACTATATATTTTATTTCTTCCAGGCCTGGATTTCAATATATCTTTTACTGCCTTTTTTATTCCTTTTAGTTTATATTTTTAAAAAAGGATTTAATCTCCAGTATAATATTTACCGCAAGAAACCTTTACTTGAAAAGAAATTTAGCTTTGCTGCTATTGTTACTGCACATGAAGAAACCCGCTTAATTGCCCCGTTGGTCGATTCATTATTAAAACAAACTTATCCTAACCTGCAGATTTATGTCGTGGCCGATGCATGTAAAGATATTTCAACTCTTGTATTTAATGATGCCCGCGTTACCATTTTAAAACCCGTGCAGGACCTTAATTCAAAAATCAAATCTATAGATTACGCTTTAAATAATTTTATTACTGATCATGATGTACTTGTAATCTTTGATTCCGACAATTTAGTACATCCCGATTATATGGATGTATTGAACAGGTATTTTAATATGGGCTTTCGTGCCGTGCAAACCAACCTTCAGCCAAAAAACACAGATTCATTGTATGCCAGGCTGGATTCTATCGGCGACATATACCACAACTTCACGGAAAGAGAAATAAGAATGGAAATGGGATTGTCATCTGCAATATGGGGATTAGGTATTGCAATTGAAACCAGTTTATATAAAAGTATTATTTATCAAAATTTTCTTGGAGGATTTGATAAAAGAATACAGGCTGATATCGTTCGCCAGATTCCACAGCTGGCATTTGCAAAAGAAGCAATGGTTTATGATGAAAAAATTTCAAGTGGGAAAGCACTGGAAACCCAACGTACAAGGTGGATCAATGCTTATTTTAAATATTTTAAACTTGCCTGGGCAGTTTTTATACACGGTATAAAAAAACTGGATTTAAATACTGCTTTTTTTGGATTCATTAATTTAAGGCCGCCGCTTTTTATTGTTCTTGGCCTGGCATTGCTGTTTGCTATTGTGAATATTTTCATTAATACAACCATGGCCTTATTATGGACAGGTCTGTTAATTCTGTTTGTTCTGACCTTCTTTACTATTATTGTAATTAAGTGTAAGGATAAAAAAACAATTGGAAGCCTTATTTATTTACCGCTTTTTGTACTAAGGCAGGTGCTGGCTTTGTTTAAAATCAAAAAAGCTAACAAGTCCTTTCTAAAAACAGAACATAACAAAGTAATTTACATTGACGACCTTATAAAAAATGAGCCTGCTTAAAAAGCTATTTTTCAATTTATCATCTGCTGTTCCTTTTTCATGGAGTAATACACTCGCGGGCACTCCTGTATTATTCCCTTACCACCATGTGGTGTCGGATGATTATTTACCACATATTAGGGGATTATATAATTACAAAAACAAAAAGCAGTTCCTGCAAGACCTGGAGTGGCTATTAAAAAAATATAAACCTGTTCACCCCAATCAAATTGCCGATGCGGTTGTTCAGCAAAAACCGTTACCTGAAAATTCATTCCTGTTAAGTTTTGATGATGGCTTCAGAGAAGTGGCAGAAATAGTTGCCCCTATTCTTCTATCTAAAGGAATTCCTGCACTTTTTTTTATCAATCCATCTTTTATTGATAACAAAGAACTTTTCTATCGTTCCAAATTAAGCCTTGTTATTGAGAAATTAAAAGAGGAGAAGAATAAACATTTAATGAATAAAATTGTTGAATACCTCGGCTTTTCTTCTTTAGACAATAATCAATTAAGAACAACGATTTTAAAAATCAATTACCCTAATCGTATAAAAGCAGATGAACTAGGCAGCCTGGCAGAAATTTCTTTTGAGGATTTCCTTTCAAAAAACCAGCCTTTCCTCACTACCTCCCAGGTTTCCCAACTTCATGAACAAGGTTTTACAATTGGAAGTCACAGCATGGACCACCCCCACTATGCAACTATTCCTTTAGAGGATCAAATCAATCAAACTTTAAATTCCATGCAGTTTGTAAACCAACTGGTATCTCCAGCATATACATTTTTTTCATTTCCGCATGAAGACCAGAAAGTAAATCAATCATTCTTTAACCGCGTGCTGGATAGTGATGGAAAATCAAAAAGAATTTTATTTGGCGTGCAAAATCAACTGGAGGAACTTAATAATAATATGCTGCACCGCTTTAATGCAGAAAACCCTGAAATTTCTATATCTCAAAAACTAAAGTCCTGCCTGCTGTATCTGGCCATCTCAAAGACTTTCAACAGAAGCAAAATATTAAGGGATTAATTATTTATTAATAAGCGCCATTGCCGTTTCCAGGTCTATGGCAAGTAATGCTTCGAGTTCGATTTTGGCCATGGTTACAGCATTTTTCAAACTAAGTTGCTTCACTAATTCAGCATTATACCTTTTAGATGCATTTGTAAAAATCTCTAACTGTACCTGGTTATTTTTAAATTTTTCTTCAACCTGATTATATAAAACCTGCTCATCCTGCACAACCATTTCCTGCAACGAAACCATTGACCCGGCCATTTTATAGTTCTGGTAAGCCTGTCGAACAAGTTTTCTTAACTCATTGCTTTCGATCTCTTTTCTAACCCCTGCTTCTTCCCATTGTGAACGAGCCTGTTTAACCTGGCTTCCTTTTGTAAAAAACAAGCCTAGCGGAATACCAATATTCAGGTTATACCTTGGATAAAAAGCATTTTGTTCACCGGGATTGGTGCCTCCATTCAGGCTGCGTTCATTTACGTTGAAAGTACCCTGTATATAATTCAACCATGAACCCCTAATAGCTTTAACATTATACCTGCTGGCATCAATTTGTTTATCAACTGCCTTGATACTGGGATTATTTTGGATAGCAAGTTCGGCAAGTTTAAATCCAACTGAATCTTCATTTGCGGATATTAAAGAATCGAGTCCGGTTTGTGAATAACCTTTAAAACAGCATAATATAATAACTGATAAAACTAGAAATTTCATTTTTAATTAGTTTTCAAGTGCCTGGGTTGAACTGGTACATTAGGTTTTTGTTCAAATACTTTAAGAAAAAGATTAATTATATTACTTTAGGCCAGGCAAATGTATTAAATAAATGTAAACTGTTTTAGGTTCAAATCCAAATACCCTGCTTAATGAACACAGGAACAATTCCTAAACGATTATATTTTCCGAACCTGAACGGATTGCGTGCAATTGGGGCTTCAATTGTTCTAATTGACCATGTAGAATTCCTGAAGGTATTTTTTAATTTGCCTTCTTATTCATGGTTCCCATTTTCAGGAAAAATTGGAGTAACCTTGTTTTTTGCCCTGAGCGGCTTCCTCATTACTTCATTGCTATTTACTGAAAGAAAGGCAACTAATACCATCCAGCTTAAGAAATTTTACCTCAGAAGGGTTTTAAGGATATTGCCCTTATATTATTTCATCGTGATATTGGGAATTTTTGTTTTCAGCAAATTTGATGGGTTAACCATTCCTGGGTATACTGACAGAATGCTGAGAGATCTTTCCTGGACAAATGCCCTGATCTTGTTGTTCCTGATTCCAAACGTTACAAGTTTTTATATCCCATATGCCGATCAAAGATGGAGTATCATTGTAGAAGAACAGTTCTACCTTGTTCAGCCTTTCCTGTTAAAATTTATTAAGAACCGCCGTTCCCTGATATTGGTTTTTTCCTTTATAGTTTTAAGCCCGGAAATTGTATACCTGGCAGCTTCAATTATAAATCCGGAATATGCAGCAGGTTCTAAGTTCATAACTGCTTTAACAACACAATTAAAATACCTGGCATGTATTGCAGTTGGTTGTTTTTTCAGCATCTTGTTTTTTAACAGAGATCCGCAGATAAAAGAATTCTTATTTAAAAGATCCGTTCAATGGAGTGTGCTCTTTATAATTATTGGTTTGATAGTAACGGGCCATTTTATTTATGATACTGCTAACCTGGTTGACCTTCGTTTGTTTTCTGTGTTATTTTCAATCATTGTTTTAAATGCCACGCAAAATGAAAAGAATATTTTCCGGCTTGAGGTTCCTTATTTAAATTTCCTTGGTAAGATCTCCTATGGAATTTATATGTATCACCCCGTTTGCATTGGAATCGCAATTGTTATTGCAAAAAATATTACCAACAATAATGCTTTTCTAAACTTCATAATTTATCCTGCATCAATTGCACTCACTTTTTTAATTGCATGGCTTTCCTATAATTATTTTGAAAAATTCTTTCTTAACCTCAAACCACATCCACAACTAAATAAAAAAGCCAAAAAAAAAGCTGATGAACTTGCAGAACAGGTTCCAGAACCACAACAATAAAAAATCATAAACATCTTTGCCTGATTGGTCAGAAAACCAGGCAATAAA
>JAEZCV010000104.1 GCA_023429985.1 Bacteroidota bacterium
CATTTATGATGCCATTCATGCAGGTTTTGAAAAAGTTGTTTTTATTATCAGGAAAGATTTTGCTGAAGAATTCAAAAATATTTTTGAGCCCAAATTAAAAGGAAAGATAGAAACAGAATATGTTTTCCAGGAAATGTCGAAATATACAGAGGGGCACGAAATTCCTGCCGACCGTGTTAAGCCATGGGGTACCTCTCACGCAATACTTTGTGCAAGTGAAGCAGTGAGCGAGCCCTTTGCCGTAATTAATGCCGATGATTTTTATGGTGCTGATGCTTTTGCAAAGGCCCTACAGTTCCTTAAGAATGATTGCAAAGAAGATGTATATGGTATTGTAGGATATGAGCTTTCTAAAACACTGTCAGAGAACGGATCGGTAAGCAGGGGCGTTTGCGAAATAGATGAGAACAATAACCTCGTAGCCATTAATGAAAGACTGAAAATTTACAGGGAAAATGGACAGATCATTTATGAAGATCCCAATGGTGGTAAACATCCTTTGCCGGAGGATGCCAAAGCATCTATGAATTTCTGGTGTTTCCATCCATCTTTATTTGATTTCCTTAAAAAAGGATTCCAGGTTTTTCTTTCGGAAAATATATCAGAACTTAAATCTGAATTTTTAATTCCATTTTCTGCCGACCAGTTCATTAAAAAAGGCCTGGGTGTTATCAGGGTGCTTCCAACCACATCGCAATGGTTTGGAGTTACCTATAAAGAAGATGCTCCGGTAGTTCAAAAAAGCCTTACTGCATTGGTGGAACAAAGAGATTATCCCCGGAGTTTATGGGGTTCCTAAAAAAGTAAAAACCCTCAACTGAGGGTTTTTTTTATCAGTCTACTTTTACCATGTAAACAAATTCGGTAATTCTTTTAACCTGCTGCTGTCGTTCAGCTCCACGCAGGCTTGAAGAGGAGGGGAGTTTAATATTTTTATGAGCGCTGTCTTCCTGAACCTGGTTCACTGCGTTAATGATGAATTTGGAATGGATGGCAAATACAGCACCTTCGGCCCCGCTTTGTTTTCCACTGAGAATGCCTATCACTTCACCATTATGGTTTAGGATAGGGCTGCCACTGTTACCCCTGTTGGCCGGAACAGTGATCTGGCAACTAAGGGTATCGCCTTTATAGCCCGTTTTGGCAGAAAGATAACCTTCACCATAAACAATATCGTTGCGGGGAAATCCTAAGGTAAAAATGGGTTCAGCAATATCTGCACCTGTTTTTTTGAGCTGGTAAGGAACGGTACCCGGTGATTTATAGTTCTCATCTTCAATTTTAAGGATGGCTATATCTCTTTCAGCATCGCGGTATACAACCACGGCCCGCAGGTCATTTCCATTAATAGCCTGAACAGCTATATTTCTGGCATCCTGAATAATGTGTTCGCTGGTTACAATATATCCACGGGCATCTATCATAAATCCCGTGCCTCCCGATTTATATTGAATAGGTTCAAGCGCAGTTCCGGTGGTGGCCTGGTTGATCTTATGGTCCAGTTCCTGGTTTTTTTTCTGGATCTGGTCTACTTTCTGGTCAATATTTTGAATGTTCCGGCTCAGGGCAACAATATCGCTTCTGTGAGAAGGTTTTTCCGGAGAAACCGACCACACAAGGGCGCTAATGGTAAGTGCTGTAATGCCGGCTATGGAAGCAGCAATGGCAGAAACCTTTTTATAACGGTTATAGAGATAAATTACACGCGCTTTTCCTTTGAGCCTGGGCGATTTGATCAATCCTTTTTCGGCCAGGTGTATATGGGTTTCGTTCAGTGTGTTTTTAAGGTTGCGCACTTCATCAAACCTGTTCATTTGCTGGAGAAAGAAGGTATGTTCAACCACCATCTGGTCGATCTCGGGGTTGGTCTTTCTCAGCTGTTCAAAATATACACGCTCATCCGGGCTCATTTTTCCCGAAATATACCTTTCCACAGCTTCCAGTATTTTGATGTCTTCGATCACGGCGACTCGTTTTTATATTGAGAAAAAAACAGTTTTTTAAGGCGCATCAGGCATTTATACTTCTGGTTTTTTGCATTTTCGGGGTTGGTGTACCCAAAACCAGCGGCTATGTCCTGCATGGATTTTTTCTGGAGATAAAATGCCTCGAGCAGGCTTTTGCAGGGTTCTCCGAGTCCTGCCATGGCTTTTTCCATGATAGTGAAATCGTTATTTCTTCTCTCATGTTCTTCCATTTCCTCATCAACACTCACTATTTCCTCATAACTCTCAGCGATCTGGAAACGGTTGGCCTGGAGCAGCTTTTTCAGCCACAGCCTCCTGCCCACCGAATATATAAAGGTTCCTACCTGGCAGTTCAGCTCAAAATTTCCCGACTGCACCTTTTCAAATAGAACGATCATGGCTTCCTGGAAAATATCCTTTGCATCCTCACTACTGCCGTTGTTGTTGATTACCAGGGCCTGAACGAGGTTGAAATTATCTTTATAGATCATTTCCACCGCGCGCTTATCGTTTTTAGCCAATCCCTGCAATAAAGCTTTATCGTTGTTCAATCGCTCGTTGTTTAATACCAAAATCTAAAAATAGTAACCCCTTGAGCTGTTAAAAAAAATATTTTTTCGATCTGGGTTACCTTTTTACGCCTTTCGTATTAATTCAGGTATCCAAAAGCGAAAGCTATGAAATTTAAATTGTTGCTGGGTGTGGTGGTTTTGATGGTTTCGTGCAACAATAATGATTCAGGAATAGAAAGTAAAACAGATTCAATAGGTAAAAAATTTGATTCGTTTGCCTCCAAAACCTGGGATTCAACAAGGCTAAAGGCAAAAGAACTGAAAGATAAGGTGGAAGACGCTATTAAAAGGGATTCTGCCAATTAATAAAAAAACAAAAAGTACAATTTTATGAAGAAGTTATTTATGGTTTTTGCTGTTGCAGGTTTTCTAACCGCTTGTAATAACAGCGCTGATACTGTTGACAATACTAAGGATTCTTTGGATTCGGTAGCGAATGCAACTACTAATGCTATTGATTCTGCAGCTGAGCAAAGAATTGAAAATGTAGATTCTACTGTTGATGCACAGAAAGATGCATTGGATTCTGCCACTAACAACAATGGCCAGTAATTTCAACTGAATCAATCAATCAAACCAAATACATCGAAAATGAAAAAGATCCTTGGAATTTTCCTGATCGCGGGTTCTCTGGTAGCCTGTAACAACGAAGCTGATACCACTCCAACTGAAGACACTATCAGCCAGGATTCAATCAACATGATGACTCCTCCTCCTACCATGCCCGACACCATGAACATGAATACAGGTGACAGCCTGAACACTATTCCTGATTCAGTTGTTGGCCAGTAGCAGGCCGTTATCGCCGCGAAAAAGTTTTTTCATATGGCAAGCAATCAATAAGGCCGTCCTGTTTTACAGGATGGCTTTTTGTTTATATCCCTTATTTGTTTTGTTAACTTCGGCCTTCTTACGGTCGAATTTGCCAATGGCTTACTCAATAGCCGTTATTTCTGATCTCCTTCATTTACCTTTGCACAAATTTTTTTATGACAACTTTTGAAGCATTAGGCTTGAATGAAAGACTTTTGCAATCTATAGGCGAACTTGGTTATCAAAACCCTACCCCCATACAGGAAAAAGCCATCCCCGTTTTATTATCCGGCACGAAAGATCTTATAGGGCTTGCCCAAACAGGTACAGGTAAAACTGCCGCTTTTGGCCTGCCACTGTTACAACTGATTGATGGTAAACAAAAACATCCGCAGGCGCTGATCATTTGTCCTACCCGTGAACTTTGCCTCCAGATCGTAAATGAAGTGGAATTGTTTAAAAAACATTCTCCCGGCATTCATGTTCTCGCTGTTTATGGAGGTTCTTCCATCAGCATGCAGATCCGCGATATTCGCAGAGGCGTTCACATTATTGTGGCCACTCCAGGCAGGTTGATCGACCTGATTGAAAGAAAAGCCATCAACCTCGAGCAAATCAAATACGTGGTTTTAGATGAAGCGGATGAAATGCTGAACATGGGTTTTCAGGAAGACATTGAGTTTATTCTTCAGAATACCCCGCAGCGCGACAGCACATGGTTGTTCAGCGCTACCATGCCTCCGGAAATCAGGAAGGTGAGTAAGAAATATATGGAATCTCCAATGGAAATTACCGTTGGAAAAATGAATACGGCTAATAAGAATGTAGATCACCAGTATTATATTACGAGTGCGCAACACCGTTATGAAGCTTTAAAAAGGCTGATAGACTTCAATCCAGGCATGTATGGCATCATCTTTACACGCACCAAGGCCGATGCCCAGGAGATTGCCGAAAAACTTACCAGGGAAGGATATGATATTGATGCGCTTCACGGTGATTTAACCCAGGCACAGCGTAACAAGGTAATGGATGAATTTCGTGAGAAATCGCTCCAGCTTCTTATTGCCACCGACGTTGCCGCCCGGGGAATAGATGTTCAGGGCATAACCCACGTAATTAATTTTGAATTGCCCGATGATGTTGAAGTGTATACCCACAGAAGCGGAAGAACCGGAAGAGCAGGTAAAACCGGTATCTGCATGTCTATAGTTCACTCAAGGGAAACAGGCCGTATCAGGCAGATAGAAAGAATGGTGCAGGTGCCTTTTCACAAACTCGAAATACCTTCCGGTAAAGATGTTTGCCGCAAACAATTTTATTATTTCATGGATAAATTGTTGCAGACAGATATCAGTCATGGCGATTATGAAACCTATATGCCCATGCTGGAAGAGAAATTCAAGGATGTTACTAAAGAAGAAGTGTTGAAAAGAGTGGCCGCCCTTGAATTCGATCGTTTCCTCAGGTATTACGAAAATGCCGAAGACCTGAACGCCAGGGAAAGAGACAGGGAAAGAAGAAGTGCTTTTGAAGGAAGGAATGAAAGATCTGCTGACCGCGGCAGGGATAGCAGGGGTAAAAAATTCGGAGGGAATGGCAACTTCACCAGGTTGTTTGTTAACCTGGGTACCAAGGATGGATTTTACAAAGCCAGTTTTCTTCAATTCATTTTAGATATGAGTGAACTGAATAAAGAAGTACTGGGAAGAATTGATATGAAGGAAATGAATAGCTGGGTTGAAGTTGATAAGCAGGCAGCAAATAAAATGATGTCTTCTTTAGATGGAAAAAAATATAAAGGCAGGCGTATTCGTATGAATGAAGCCGATTCTGTAAGAAGATAATGCAACAAATAATCGCGGTGGGGAATTGTAGATCAATGCCCTTTCGGCATTTTGGATCCTGGTGCTTGCCGGGATTTTTTTATTTAATTTGGTGAACTTATGATAGCAGAAGTGGAAAATAGCGGAAGGGAATTCTGGTTAGGGCGACCGCTGATTATTGCCGGTCCATGCAGTGCAGAAACAGAAGAGCAATTATGGTCCACTGCAAAAAGCATAGCAGCAACTGGGAAAGTGCAAGTATTAAGAGCCGGGATCTGGAAGCCAAGAACAAGACCCGGAAGTTTTGAGGGTGTTGGCGCTATTGCACTCCCATGGATGAAAAAAGCGAAACAGACCACAGGATTGCTCACTGCAGTGGAAGTAGCAACAGCCAAACAGGTGGAGGAAGCACTGAACAATGAAATAGACATTTTGTGGATTGGCGCGCGAACAACTGCAAATCCCTTCAGCGTTCAGGAAGTTGCCGATGCCCTTAAAGGCGTGCAGGTGCCTGTATTTATTAAGAACCCGGTAAATGCCGATATTGAATTATGGACTGGAGCGTATGAAAGGGTTTTAAAAGCAGGTGTAAGAAAGATAGGTTTTATACATCGTGGGTTTTCTTCTTATGGCAATACGGAATTTCGAAATGCGCCCATGTGGCCACTTGCCATTGAAATGAAGACCAGGAATCCTGGCGTTCCCATGATTAATGATCCCTCGCATATTGGAGGGAGGAGGGATATTTTGCAGGAGATCGCCCAAAAAGCCATTGACCTTGATTATGATGGTTTGATGATAGAAACCCATATTGATCCGGATAATGCATGGAGCGATGCCTTTCAGCAAATTACACCGGATGCACTCTCCATTTTGCTTGATAACATTATTTGGAGGCAGGAGGGAAGCATTTCAGAAGAAACCCATCCTGTACTGGAAAAATTACGGCAGCAGATCGATCAGCTTGACGATGAACTGATGTATATACTCGGGCAAAGAATGAAGCTGGCAGACCAGATTGGAAGTTATAAAAAGGGAAACAGCATTACCATTCTTCAAACAAAAAGGTGGAACGATATTATGGAAAGGGCTTGCAAAAAAGGAACACATCTGGGTTTAAGTGAAGAGTTCATCAAAAAATATTTAGATGCTGTGCATATGGAAAGTATTGCTCACCAAACTAAAATATTCAACAGCTGATGGCAGAAAAGAATATAAAGTTTGAAGATTCCTCTGTAAGCCTCATTACAGGTAAAAGCTTTTCCTATTTGCGAAAAATTACTGAAAAAGAAACAACAGTATTGTTGACAGATGAAAATGTTTTTAATGCGCACAAAGAGAAATTTAATAGCTGGCAAACGATTGTAATTAAAGCCGGTGAAAAATTCAAAACACAAAGAACGGTTGATGCCATATTGAAAAACCTGGTTCATAGAAAGGCAGACAGGAATTATAGTTTGGTGGGGGTTGGCGGTGGAGTGATAACTGATATTGCAGGTTATGTTGCCTCGGTATATATGCGCGGCATCCGTTTTGGATTTGTACCTACAACCCTGCTTGCACTGGTAGATGCTTCCATTGGTGGAAAGAATGGAATAAACCTGGGTGTTCATAAAAATATGATAGGGCTTTTCAATCACCCTTCATTCATTCTTCATGACCTTTCATTTCTTTCAACCTTGCAGGATAAGGAATGGAATAATGGGTTTGCAGAAATCATTAAGCATGCCTGCATTAAGGATGCTTCTTTGTTTAAATTACTGGAAGAAGCCAGGCCCGCCAGGTTCAGAAAAGATAATGATGCGCTGAAGTCCTTAATTGAAAAAAACATAAAGATCAAATACAGGATAGTTGCAATTGATGAAAAAGAAAATGGTGAAAGGATGTTATTGAATTTTGGACATACATTGGGCCATGCCATAGAAAACCAGTATCAACTTTCACATGGAGAAGCAATTTCCATAGGAATGTCCTTCGCCTGTGATTTGTCCGATGCGGAGAGAGGATTTAAACAGGCCGTTCGTGTAAAGAATTTATTAGAGAAATATCGTCTTCCTGTTCATTATAATTATGATAAGAACAGGGTAATGCAGGTGTTGCGCATGGATAAAAAGAAAAAAAGCAATGTTATAAATTTTGTGCTGCTGGATAAGATAGGGAAGGCGGGATACTTCCCTCTTTCCCTGGAAAAAATTAAAAAAGCATTGTAATGCAGGCCATCGTCAAACCATCTGTTATCTCCGGTATCGTTCAGGCGCCTCCTTCAAAAAGCCTGATGCAACGTGCGTTGGTAGCGGGGTTTTTAAGCAGGACAAAAACAGTTATTAAAAATCCAGGCCGGTCCGATGATGACAATGCCGTTCTTGAGATAATCAAAAACCTTGGTGCGGGGGTTGAAATTGAAGAAGTTATTACTATTGAAAGCAATGGTTTGCTTCCAAGTTCAGATATTCTTTCGGCTGGGGAAAGTGGGCTAGCAGCAAGAATGCTTGCTCCTGTGGCAGCATTATCTTCAAAAGAAATAACATTAACCGGTAAAGGAAGTTTATTAAAAAGACCTGTTGCAGAACTGGAAAGAGTAATGAAGTTGTTGCAGGTGCAGGTTTCGTCCGAAAAGGGCTTTCTTCCTTTAAAGATCAAGGGCCCTTTGGTTCCTGCAAATATCGAAATAGACGGATCGGGCTCTTCTCAATACCTTACCGGCTTGTTGATGGCATTTTCTGCAGCAGGTGCAAAAAATGTTTCTATAGATGTTAAAAATTTAAAAAGCAAACCTTATATAGAACTAACGCTGCAGGTTATGCGCGATTTTGGCATGAAAGTTCCTCAGAACCATAATTTCCACTCGTTTTATTTTGGAGATGAAGACGTGATGCGCAGGGGTCAAATTGAGTATGCAATTGAAGGCGACTGGAGTGGCGCCGCGTTCCTGCTGGCTGCGGGAGCCATTGCAGGCGATGTCACTGTTAATGGAGTTCAAAGTTTTTCCCTTCAGTCAGACAAATTAATCATGCAGGCTCTAATGCAGGCGGGTGCTGTTTTGAGTGTTGAAGAAAAACAGGTTTACATTAAAAGATATAAACTAAAAGCATTTCATTTTAATGCGGTGGATGCTCCCGATCTTTTTCCTCCCCTGGCTGCACTTGCTGCTGTTTGTGAAGGCACTTCGGTAATGGAAGGTGTTCACAGGCTGGAACATAAGGAAAGTAACAGGGCATTAAGTTTAGTGATGGAGCTGGAAAAATTTGGTGTGGACATTAAAATCCAGGACGACCTGCTGGTTATCCGTGGTGGAAACCCTTTGAAAGGATGCCGGGTATTTTCGCATAACGATCATCGCATTGCCATGGCTTGTGCTATACTTGGACTTGTTGCCGAAGGGGAAACAATTATTAACGGTGCGGGCTCTGTTAATAAATCTTATCCAGATTTTTTTAAACATCTTGAACTTCTGGGGGCCAATGTATCTTTACATTAATGAATTCATTCGGATGCATATTCAGAACTACCATTTTTGGCGAATCGCACGGACCTTATGTAGGTATTACTATTGATGGATGTCCTGCAGGAATTCCTGTTTCTGAAAATGATTTTATTGCGGACCTTGAAAGAAGAAAAGGCGGATTGCAAAAGGCCACCACACCACGCAAGGAAGATGACATTCCTGAGTTTATCAGTGGCATATTTAATGGACATACAACCGGGGCCCCATTAACTATAGTTTTTAAGAACAGCAATACAAGACCGGAAGATTACGAAAAGCAAAGAGCCATTCCACGACCTGGGCATGCCGATTTTGTTGCATCTAAAAAGTTTCATGGATTTGAAGATTACCGTGGAGGGGGGCATTTCAGTGGAAGGTTAACGGTTTGCCTTGTAGCAGCAGGCGTTATTGCAAAAAAGATCATATCATTTCTTTCCATAAGATCAACCATTATTGAAATTGGCGGAATGCCTGGAACAGAAGCCGGTATTGAAAAAGCGATTGCTGCCAAAGATTCTGTAGGAGGCATCATTGAATGTGTGGTAAGCGGTTGTGCCATTGGTTGGGGCCAGCCTTTTTTTAATTCAGTTGAATCTCTATTGTCTCACGCGGTATTTTCTATTCCGGCTATAAAGGGAATTGAATTTGGGGCTGGTTTTAGCGCGGCAAAAATGTTTGGCAGTGAGCATAACGACAGCATAAGTGATGCTTCTGGAAAAACAATAACCAATTATGCCGGGGGCGTTGTTGGAGGGATGTCGAACGGAAATGATATTGTTTTCAGGGTGGTGGTAAAACCTACATCATCAACACCCAGGGAACAAATGAGTTGGAATAATGAAACCCGGAGTGTGGAATCTTTTTCTGTTAAAGGGCGCCACGACCTTTGTATTGCCCTTCGTGTTCCACCTGTGCTGGAAGCTGTTACTGCCATTGTATTTGCCGATATTTACCTGCTTTCGAAGGCAGGGTAATATTTGAGTAAATTTAATATGTTGGGGTTGTGCTCAAAAAATTTTAATTTTCAGCCTCCCGGGCTAACCAATATTCATAAAACCATTCCTATGCGTTATTTATTTTTGCTCATACTGGCTCCCATGCTGGCTTCTTTTAGCGAGATAGATCATGCCTATTCATCTTCTTCCGGAGCTGCCGGAGATAATAAAAAAGTTTATTACGGCATCGCTAGTTATTATGCCGATAAATTCAATGGCAGGCCTACTGCTAACGGTGAAATATATACGCATAAAAAGCTTACCGCCGCCTGCAATATTTTGCCTTTAGGCACCTGGCTGAAAGTAACTAACCTTCGCAATAACAAGTTTGTGATTGTAAAGACCAACGACCGTCTGCATGCAAGAATGAAGCGGATCGTTGATCTCAGTAAGTCGGCAGCCGAGAAACTGGGGTTCACTAAAAGGGGGCTTACCCAGGTTAAGGTTGAGGTAATAGATAAAAAATAGTCAGGTCCGGGCTATAATTCTATTTATATATTTAAATTCAGTAATTATTTAGCCTCCAAACCTGTTTTTATGAAGAAATCGCTGGCCCCGGTTCTTTTGCTATTTTTTTTCTCGATCAATTCTTTTTCTCAAAATGAATATTTGCGTGCGCCGGCAATAGGAGTTAGTTTTTTCTTCAACGATTTTACCACACCGCAGAGGATCAGGGCTTCATCTTTAAATAATGTTTTAAGAAATCATCAATGGGCCGAATTCAGGGAAATGAATGCTGGTATTGCATTGAGTTATTTTACAGGAATACATCGCAATATTGATTTTGCCGGCAGCATTGGAGCCTCTTTTGTACGCATGCCTTTGAAAGATCCGGTAAACCCTGAGGAGGAATCCATTTTACTGGAGGGAGATGCCAGTTTTCAATTTAAAATGCTACCTGAGAATTATGTTTTCACACCCTACCTGCTTGCAGGGGCAGGCATAAGTCGTTATAAAAGTTCTTACGGCGCCTTTCTTCCCCTGGGAGGAGGTTTTAAAGTAAATATTTTTGATGAAGCTTCTATTTTTCTTCAGGCACAATACCGCATTCCATTAACCCATGAAACCAACAATTATCATTTTGTTACCAGCCTCGGAATTTCTGGTGTTGTAGGAAAAAAGAAATATAAATCCTGATCAGGATTTTTTGAATCCCGGGCTTGGAATAAGCTCTTTACTTCCAGGCGTATAAGTATAAAAACCTTCTCCTGATTTTACACCCAGTTTTTTTGCTGTTACCATGTTCACCAGTAATGGGCAGGGAGCATATTTAGGATTTCCAAAACCCTGGTGCAATACATTCAATATACTTAAGCAAACATCAAGTCCAATAAAGTCGGCAAGTTGTAAAGGGCCCATTGGATGTGCCATTCCCAGTTTCATCACCGTATCAATTTCTTCTACACCAGCTACTCCTTCATACAAACTATAAATGGCTTCATTGATCATAGGCATGAGAATACGGTTTGCAATAAATCCCGGGTAATCGTTAACCACACAGGGCACTTTTCCCAGTTGTCGGGAAAGTGCAACGATGTTTTCCGAAACTGTGTTTTCAGTTGCATATCCATTAATGATCTCCACCAGTTTCATTACAGGCACCGGGTTCATAAAATGCATTCCAATCACCTTTTCAGGGCGGGAAGTAACAGAAGCTATTTTTGTAATGGATATAGAAGAAGTATTGCTTGCAAGGATGGCATTTTTAGGTGCATGTTCATCGAGCTGACGGAAAATATTAAGTTTCAGTTCGATATTTTCAGTGGCTGCTTCAACAATCAATTCGGCATCATGTACACCAGTAGCAAGGGAAGAAAAAGTTGTAATATTTTCTAGGGCTGCTTCTTTTTGTTCTGCGGTAATGCCGGCTTTTGCAACCTGTCTGTCGAGATTTTTGGAAATAGTTTGAACTGCTTTGTTTAATTGATCCTGGCTTACATCAATAAGGGATACATTAAAACCATTTTGTGCAAATACATGTGCGATGCCGTTTCCCATTGTTCCGGCACCAATAACAGCAACTTTCTTCATATAAGCTTATTTGGCCGCAAACCTAAGAAATTGAGGGGAAAGCACCCTTATTCGAAAAATTTTCTGCTGGATTTTTGGGAAGTTTTCTTTGGTAAGTTCAGATATAAAATTGATTGTTTAGAGTTTGGCAGGTTTAAAACAGAAATTATTTCAAAGGTTTAGCATTGTAAGATTGTGTTCAGGAATAAAGCATTATAAATATGGAGTGGCTAACTTCAAAAAATTATATGGAATATTCACTTATGGTTAAATGTATAAAGAAATTTTTTTCATTAAACAATAGTATTACTACCTGACTTTTATAAAGTTTCTAACATTTTATAATTCAAGAAAAGAAATATTAGAAGAATGTGCTCTATTCAAACATTTTATATAAAATTTGCTTTTTTATTTCATTAAACACCAAAACTACAATGCATAAACTGCTCTTGCTTTTTAGCCTATGCATGGCATTGTGTTTATTTGGAAGGACACAGGATTCTACTACAATATTTAAGGAAAATATTCTTGATGCACCATTCTTCAAAAAATTAGAAAAGGGAAATAGGAAGTTTGAAAGTAAGTTGGATAAGAAAACTGCAGCATCCTTAAAGCGTTTTCAAAAGCAGGAACAAAAATTAAAGAGGAAGATCTGGAAGAAAGATTCGGTTTTAGCAAAGCAATTGTTTAAAGATGTAGATCAGCAGTATGCAAACCTTCAAAATCTTCCTTCACACACTTCAAAATTTAGATCAGTTTATTCTTCCAAGCTTGATTCATTATCAACTTCATTGAATTTTTTAAATTCTAATTCAACTCTACAAAGTCCTGCACTGAATTCAACACTTTCCCAATATCAAAACATTCAGGATAAATTAAATCAGACAGACAACATCAAAAAGTTTGTTGGGTCCAGGCAAAAGCTTTTAAAGCAACACCTGGAAAAGCTCGGAATGGTAAAGGAATTGAAAGCATTTCAGAAGGAAGCCTACTATTTTTCTGCGCAGATAAAGGCATACAAGAAGCTATGGGAAGATCCTTCTGCTCTGGAAGCTAAACTGCTGGATCTTGTAAGACGACAGCCTGATTTCAAATCATTTTTTGCCAACAATTCTTTTTTAGGTTCCATATTCAGGTTGCCTGGTGCAGATCCTTCAGGTGCATCCATTGCAGGTCTTCAAACAAGGGCTGCTCTTAATCAGCAATTGGCTTCACGGTTTGGTGCCGGGACTTCTGCGCAACGCATGATCACTCAAAACCTCCGATCCGCCAAGGGAGAGCTTATGGCTTTAAAGAATAAAGCAAATAGTTTAACAGCTGGTACAATTGGAAATCAAAAGGACCTTGACCTGCCAGAAGGCTTTAAGCCAAATAACCAGAAATCAAAAAGCCTTTTGCAAAGGCTGGAGTATGGCTTAAATATTCAATCACAAAAAGGAAGAAGTTTCTTTCCAGTTACATCTGACTTGGGATTATCTGTAGGCTATAAGATTGATGACAATAATAGGATTGGAATAGGAGCATCATACAAACTTGGTTGGGGAAGAGGTTGGGATAATATAAGCTTAACACATCAAGGCGTTGGACTCCGGACTTTTATAGATCTGAAGCTAAAAGGAAGTTTTTTTATCTCTGGAGGTTATGAGCAAAATTACCGTTCAGAATTCCAATCTATTGAAGTTTTAAAGAATTACATGTAATAGTTACTAGTTGATCCGACAGTTTAGGATTTTTCCTTTTAGTAATCAAAAGGGTTTGGATTAAAAATTTATGCAGCTGTTGAAGCTTGATTCAACATTTTTTCTACTGCCAAGTTAAGTGATTCTATAAAAGTTTGCATTGGCGTTTTACCGTAGCAGTATCGTCCACTGTGAGTACGTTCTTCATTGTAATGTTTTATCCACTCATCCAGATCTGATTGAAGGCTTTCCAGGTCTTGGTAAAGTTTTCTTCGGAAGGTAACAGCGTAGAACTCATCTTGCATTGTTCGGTGCAATCTCTCACAGATTCCATTAGATTGGGGATGTCGTACTTTCGTTTTACTGTGATCGATGTTCTCAAGTTGGAGATAAAGCTCATATTCATGATTTTCAGGTCTGCCATTGAACTCTGTTCCCCGGTCTGTAAGCATTCTTAAAATTGGTATTTCATGCTGTTCAAAGAAAGGAATGACCCTGTCATTGAGCACATCTGCGGACGTGATCGCGTGCTTGCTTGTGTAAAGCTTTGCAAAAGCTACGCGACTGTATGTGTCGATTACGGTTTGTTGGTAAATCCGGCCTACGCCTTTAATTGTCCCAACATAGTAGGTGTCCTGAGCCACCAGATAACCTGGATGCTCAGTTTCAATTTCGCCACAGGCTTCAAGTTTTTCCTTTTTGCGTTCTAAGGCAATTACCTGAGCCTCTGTGAGAATGAGTCCATCCTGAGCCATTCGAGTTTCCAGTGCCTTTAATCGCTTCTCAAAGACTTCCAGATCGTGTCTTTGCCAAACGCAACGTACACCGGCTGCAGAGATGAATATTCCTTTCTTCCGCAGTTCATTACAGGCCCTGGATTGACCATAAGCTGGGTAGTCAAAAGCCATCTGCACAACAGCTTCTTCCACCTCTGGTTCTACCCGGTTTTTAGGAATAGGTTTACGGCGGCTAATCTCCCGCAAGGCTTCTTCCCCACCAACATTATACAATTGCTTGATGCGATAAAAGCTGTCACGGCTGGTGCCCATTAGCTTACAGGCACGAGTTACATTGTTTAATTGTTCTGCTAAATTGAGTAGACCTACTCTGGATTTGATTAATTTAGTTTCTGAGTTCATGATCTGACTTTTTGGGGTTATGAAATAAGTGTGGTTACTTAAATTTAATCCCAATTGTCAGATCAACTCTTAACTTCTACAAATTACAGTGCCTGGCAGAAAAGCGGATTGATTGGACTATCAAAAAGATATAGTGTTTCCAAAAAAGTAAAGGGAGATATGAAACTTTTATGGGATTTTTTGAGTTACCAGCAAGTACCCCGAACCCAACCTATTGTATTTAGAATTGGATATACTTTGAAATAATATTTTTTCAACTTCTATATTGTTGATATGCATAAGAATGTTTTATTGTTTTTTATTTCATTTTCATTAATAACTTTTGTTGCTGAAGGACAGGATTTTAATAGCGTTACACCTCTAACTCCGGAAGCTGCGCATCTTCAAAAAGAAGTTAATATACCAGTTGATAAAAGTTCGGGGGTTCCCAATTTAGCCATACCCCTCTATGAATTAAAGACGGGAAAGGTTACTATACCCATCTCTTTGAGTTATCACGCTTCGGGAATTCAGGTGGGCCAACTTTCCTCGAGTGTAGGTCTAGGCTGGGGCCTGAATGCAGGAGGTGCAATTAACAGAAGTGTGAGAGGGAAGGCGGATGAGGGAAATGATGGCTGGATGCATGATAACTATACAGCTCACTTTGCTAATACTGTAAATGATGGCAGCTGGGGTGCTAATCAATATTTGTTTCAAGGACATGATTTTACACAAGACGATTACTCGTACAATTTTCTGAATTATTCTGGAAGTTATTTCTTCGATAGTCTTCACGCAATCAGGCTAGTAATGAGAGATCCTCTTAAAATTCAAAAGAATAGTAATAATACTTATACTGTTAAAGATTTTGGTGGATATTCCTATTTTTTTGATTCTGCAGATTATGCCGCAAGAACAACATTTACATATGGTTCCACAAGCACTAATTTACCCTTACCCTCAGTTTCCTCATGGAGATTGACTAAGGTAAAATACCAAACTTTGGATAGTGTTGTTTTTGATTATGAAAAGTACAATGTCTCTTATCAATATAACAGTGCAGACATTTACGATGGAAACTATGGGTTCAGAACTTACATTCCGGGAGTAATAGGGCAACAAACTTGTGGTGATGGCTATCCTACCAATATAACCTATAAAGTTACCATGACGGATTTTGAAAGTTCGCTCGTCAAAGAAATTTTAAGCAGGTCTACAAAAATGTATCCCCACGGCCAACTGCATCTTGATCGCGATGATGTTGGCGGTTAGATTTGCTCTTCATCAGTTTTCATTTTATGGAACAACCCATTCAAC
>JAEZCV010000129.1 GCA_023429985.1 Bacteroidota bacterium
CCTTTACATTTTTTATGCTTTCCTTTAAATCATACATTCAACCATAAACAGTTTATGAAATTCTTTCTAAAGATTCTTGCATTGACTGCAGTAATTCTAATCAGCATTTCAGCAAAAAAACAGGAAGAAAATTCATGGATCCGTATCAACCTTCTTGGATATAAACCTTACGGAGTTAAACAGGCAGTCTGGTGTTCCAAAAAGGATCTAACTCTCAAATCATTCCACCTGATTGATGCTGAATCCGGACAAAAAGTTTTTACTGCCAGCGCCGGAAAAGCATTTGGCACATACGGACCGTTTGAACAAACTTACCGATTGGATTTTTCCAGATTTAATAGGCCGGGAAGATATTACCTGCAGGCAGGAAATGTAAGATCACCAGAATTTATCATTGGTGAAGATGTATACAAAGGAGCAGCAGATTTTTGTCTTCGATACATGCGCCAGCAAAGAACTGGATTCAATCCCTTTTTGAAAGACAGCTGTCACACTAAAGATGGATATGTATTATACGGTGAAAAAGCAGGAATAGAGGACAGCACCAATGTTGATGTTGTTGGCGGATGGCATGATGCTTCAGATTATTTGCAATATTCAACCACTTCTGCAAATGCCACCTTTCATTTATTGGCAGCATATCGTGATTTTCCCAAAATTTTTTCTGATGAGAAAATTGCCAACGGACTTGATGGAAAAAATAATATCCCGGATATACTTGACGAGGCTAAATGGGGACTGGACTGGTTGTTGAAAATGCATCCAAAAGATGAATGGATGTTCAACCAGATCGCCGATGATCGCGATCATATTTCTATGCGTATGCCTGCTATGGACAGCCAGTATGGACGTGGGTATCAGCGTCCCGTTTATTTCATTAATGGTGAGCCACAACAAAGAGGAAAATTTTTAAATGATACAAAAGGCACTTCATCCACGGCCGCAAAATTTTCAAGTGCTTTTTCATTGGGTAGTTTAATATTCAGTAAATACAATTCAACTTATTCAGAATTGCTGGCCAGGAAATCATCTTCGGCTTTAATTTTCGCATATGCCAAACCGGGAGTTACACAAACAGCATCTGTAAAAGCACCCTATATCTATGCAGAAGAAAACTGGGTGGATGATATGGAGCTTGCACTGTCGCAAAGGAGCCTTTTACATAACCAGGACAATTCCCTGGATAAAGCATTTGAATTTGCAAAGATGGAACCTGTTACACCCTGGCTGGGCACTGATACGGCTAAACATTATCAATGGTATCCATTCATTAACCTGGGACATTATGAACTGGCAAAGCAATTGAAAGGGAAGAGAAGAGATACAATCATCCGGTATTACAAGGAAGGAATTAACAGGACCTGGCAAAAAGCCAGGCAAAATGCTTTCTACAGAGGTGTGCCTTTTATTTGGTGCAGTAACAACCTTACTGTAGCTTTTGCCATTCAATGTTTATGGTATAAAGAACTTTCAGGTGATAAAAATTTCGAAGCACTTGAACAGGCAAACATCGACTGGATCTTTGGCTGTAATCCCTGGGGCACCTCTATGGTTTATGGCCTTCCATCATGGGGGGATACACCTGTTGATCCTCACTCTGCTTTTACACACCTCGGTAAATTTCCGATTGATGGCGGACTGGTAGATGGCCCTGTTTACACAACAATTTACAAAGGGTTAATTGGCATAAGGCTTTATGAAGAAGATGAATATGCTGACTTTCAAAGTGAGCTTGCGGTTTACCACGATGATTATGGAGACTACAGCACAAACGAACCTACAATGGATGGAACAGCTTCCCTGGTTTATTTATTAGCGGCTATGGAATAAAAATATTAAAAGACAACATATTCCGGTAAAATATTTAGAATGATATGTCAGGGAATATAAGTTAACTGACCTTGACGAATATTTGCCGGTGCAGTATAGGGATGCTCTTTCGCTTTTGCTGGATCCATTATATGCAAAACCTCCCAACCATGGCATTTAAGATAATCGGATATAAGTGCCCGATGACAACGCCACCAGACTGCTTCGGAACACATATATGCGGTGGGCCTTTGCAATGCTGTTGCTTCAAGCCTTTGAATTGCCTGCCTGAATGCCTCTGTTTCCATATAATCGGCATAGCCCCTAAAGGCTGCATGACGCCAGGCAGTGTTCTTACTTTCCTTCTCCGCTTTCCTTCTTCCTCCAAGATCTGGAAAATGGATGTATTGAATATTATTCATGCTCAAATATTCTTTCAATTCCTGCTGATTATATTGGGGAAATTTTTTGGAGCCGGGAAACTGCCTGACATCTGCCACTAATGCTATGTTGAAGGATTGTAGTAGCGATAAAAATTCTTCAATTGGTCGTGTGGAGTGTCCAATAGTATAAATGAGCTTTTTATCCATACTAATAAATCACAAAAAACCAGGCCTAAAAAAAGCTGCAGGATCCTGCAGCTTGCAATTACCGGTGATTGTGGGAAATGGCCATTATAGTAAAATATCGTTTACCTTTTTGGGTTTGCCAGTAAATATCATCACCTCGCCTGTAACCAAACATTGCACTTCCCATTGGTGAGAATACAGAGACCTTACATTTCTGATGATCGGCTTCTTCGGGAAGCACTACTGTATAAGTATAATTCAAACGCGCCAGCTTATCGCGGATGATTACCTTAGAATTCAATCGAACAACTTCCCATGGAAAATCGGATTCTTCTAATACTTCGGCTTCGCTTATTTTCCCTAAACGTGATGCTTCACCTAAAACACTGGCAGGCAGATTGTTTGCATTGATATAATTCTGAATGTACTGAAAATCTTTCCTTGAAACCACGAGTTTATTTGCTTCTGATATCATGATAATTTTTTTTATTAAAAACTAATTTGCAGAACGAACAATGTGATTAAACACTCCCTGCGATTTGCAGGGATTAGTTGTGAAAGATCTTGCCGTTAAATAAGGTTTCCATAATTTAAAATGATTTTTATTTATACTAACAGTTATACTTTTAATCTTCTAAGCCACTTCTCTTTTTTGAACAAGCAATTTTGTTAACATCACCTCCCAATGCCTTGCTTTATTAGCCATTCTTGTAAGATCCATAACCGGTGTAGTGGAATAATTATAAAAACAGATCCTTTCCCTGTGGCCATTCCTTAAAAAAATGTTGAGGTAAAGCTTTTCCAAATATTTCTCTGATGCAACAGGACTTTTCACCCACCTTCCACTTGCATTGAATTGTTTTGTTAGAACAAATTCATTCACATCGTCAAGGTCAATAAGTTTAGAAACTACTGTGGAACCATCTCTTTGTTGTACGATCAATAGTTTTCTTTCAAGCCCATCCAGGCCTAAAATTGTCCCATCGAGCAATGCCTGGGCCGTTATGGTAATTTTATAAGTCTCGGCCAGTCGCCGAAATTTATGAAGCAGGCGGATATTTCCTTTCTGTTTTCGTTTGTATTTCATACTCCTTATTACAAGGCTGGCAGCAACCAATATGCCCATGAACAGGAGTACAGGTATCATATTTATCATAATTAAATTTTTAATTGGGTGGTGCTTATCAAACAACTAATAAGCAAAATGTCTATTTCATTTTCGGCATCTATTTCATAATGCCTGGTATAGTCAATTTTTTCTTTTCCAGCTGTCGAATCACTCTTTTTTCAATATTCTTCAAAATGTGTTTCCATTGACTTCCGGAATCGGAAGCAACAACATCATTTCCTGGAATTCCCATACGAAACACTATCGTTCTGGGATTAGGCTTTTCTTCATTTGTTGTCATATAAACATCCATCCAGTTTACCTCAGGAAGCAGGCGTTTGAGCTTTTTTATCATGTTATATATCTTACGCTTCAGGTAATCATTCACTTCAACACCATTAGCTTGAACATCAAGCTTCAATTGCAGTTCATTTTGCATCTGATGCATACAATTACTTTTTAAATGTTTACAATAATTCCACAGAGGGATTTCATTTCTACATATAAAATATTCAGGAAGCACCATGCAGGCTAGCATAGGGGAAAATCAAATCGCAAGCGATCAATATATATCCTGGCTATACCATAGATAAGGTTATTACAGGTACTGCAATACGGACGCCCTGCAAGGCACATTCAACAAAAACTAAGTAGTTAGAAATTTATGAGGCAGCTCCGGAGGAAAAGTCTTTAAGGCTGGAGTAATAATATAACCTGGAGCAAAAGGGAACAAACTCAGGAAATGAACAGGTAAAACAATTGCGCAAATCAAGCACAAGAGGCCTGATAAGAAAAGTTGTTTTAATATTCATTAAACCCGTTGTCATAAATGCAAAGGTACAAAATAATAACCCAATTTCCTAAGAGGAACGGTTAATGATAGCCTAAACCATGGTCCGAATTCTTATCAAAAATCAATTTCATTAATGGCAGGAATTTAATCAAATTGAAAACACAAATCCACCTTACAAGATTTTCAGGACAGAAGCAATGGTTCAACCCAATTAAAATTAAAATAGAAGTGAATAACGAATAGAAAGGAAAGAAAGGATGACAAAGAACGTTTCAACCTAAATTCTAACTAATTTGAGTGCTTAACGAGGCAAAAAGCCAATTAAAAAAACAACACATGTTCAGGAAAGCAATTGAAAAAACAGGAAATTTTACCAGACCCATTCACTTCATCTCCAACATTTATGGAGAAAAAACAGCACGCCCCGGGGCTGCCACGCTTTTCTTTGTGAACGACCAGGGATATGCCATTACCTGCAAACATGTTACTGCTGTAATTAAACAGGCAAACAATATTCAACAGAATTACCTGCAGTTTCAACAGGAAAAAAGCAGTTACCAGAAATCAAATTCCTACAATAAAAAAATAAAAGAACTCAAAACAAAATATGGATATGACAAACAGGAAAATGCCTGCCAGCTGTTATACCAGTTTGTTGATTGTGTTGACCTGAAATCTGTTGACATCCTTGAGCACCCAAAATATGACCTTGCCATTTTAAAAATGAAGGATTTTACAAAATCATTTTATTCAGGTCATGCAACATTTGCAAAAAACAGCAAGGAATTGCAACCGGGTTTTTTCTTATGCCGGTTAGGCTACCCTTTCCCCGAGTTTACCAACTTTAGTTATAATGAAGAAACGGAATTTATAAACTGGAATTCCGACATTGTAAGAACTGTACGATTTCCAATTGAAGGAATGGTTACGCGTCATTTTGGTGATACAGAAGGAAATATTTTTGGAATAGAAATGAGCACGCCCGGATTGAAGGGTCAAAGTGGCGGACCTTTATTTGATGCCGATGGAATAATTTATGGTATGCAAAGCATGACGCATCATTTGCATCTTGGATTTGATATGAATAACCAGGAAATTTATTCCGAAGGAAGAAAAATAAAAGTTAACAACCAGCCATTATTACACGTGGGCCATTGCGTACATGTAGATATCATTAAAAGATTTCTGAAAGAAAACAATGTAGAATTTTTAGAGGCCTGATCAGGAACCAAGATATGTTGCCAGGTTTTTCAGGATTTTTTCAAGATCAATTCCTTTACCTAAAACCGGCTTAAACAGGTCGCCTTCTGCTTTTAGCCTTTCAAAAATATTTTTTGCATTCCAAGTAGTTTGTGTAAGCCCCTTCTTTACTTCACTCCAGTCAAGTGGCGTTGATACAGGAACACCCGGCTTAGGTCTTAAACAATAAGGTGCAGCTGCAGTTTGTATCTCGCGGTTCTGTAAAAAATCCAGGTAAATTTTCCCCTTTCTTTTTGCTGGATTTCTCAACACACTTGTAAAATCGGGCAACTGGTTATGAACAACATTTACAATGAGTTCAGCAAGCTGCCTGCTTTGTTCATAACTGTACTTTGCTCCCAGTGGTATATAAATATGAATGCCCGTTGAACCGGAAGTTTTCACACAACTTTCTGCACCAATTGCATCCAGCACTTCTTTCACTACCTGAGCGGTTTGTATAACCTGTTCAAAACTGTTTCCATCATCAGGGTCGAGATCTATAAGGCACCAATCGGGATTTTGCCAGCTTTGCGTTCTTGAATGCCAGGGATTGATTTCAATACATCCCATATTAGCCATATAAATCAAACTTGCTTCTCCATTACAAACAAAATAATGTACATGCTTATCGTTCGATTCGCTATAGTCTACATGCTTCTGTATCCACCCGGGAACTTTACCCCTTGTATCCTTCTGGTAAAAATTAGAACCGCTGATTCCATTCGGATGCCTGTTTAATGAATGGGGTCTGTCCATCAGATAAGGCAAAATATAAGGAGCGATCTTAAAATAATAGTTGATCATATCGCCCTTAAAAAATTTCTCTTTCTTCCAGTATGGTTTGTTTAAATTGGTAAGCTTCAATTCATGTCCTTCCACATTAACCAGCTGCTCATTTGCTTTTGCCAGGTCGAGTTGAATAATAGTACCAGCAGTTTTTCCGGAGCTGGTTTTCACCTTGGTTGCAGCAGGTTTTTTAGCTGCTGCTTTTTTGCCAGGCGTTTTCTTTGCAGCGGTTTTCTTTGCTGCAGTTTTTTTCGCTGGAATTTTCTTTGCGGCAGACTTAGTTGCAGCTTTCTTAACGCTGGCCATATCTATGGTTGTTGTTTTCTCGAATTTTACATCTTTGGGATCTTTATCACTTCTCAATCCCATAAAAATAGGATGACGTGCTATCCTGTTGCCTGTCCATTCTGTAAATTTTATTTCACAAACCAGTTCCGGCTTTACCCATGTTGCAGGCATGTTTGCCCTGGGTTCTTTTTTAAACGGAGATTTTTTAATAACACGTTTCGAAAGCTCCTTGAAAATTTTGTCAAGCTGATTTGTATCAAACCCACTCCCCGTATGCCCAACATATATTAATTCATCACCTTCATATACGCCCAGCATCAATGAACCAAAATGTTTCCTTGAATTGCGTGGGGCGGTAAATCCCCCAATTACCACTTCCTGCCTTAAATTTACCTTGATCTTCAACCAATCCTTTGTTCTTGCGCCCTGCCGGTAAATACCCTGGCAATTTTTTGCCATTATGCCTTCAAGTCCCTGATCCAGTGCGGCTTTAAAAAAATCAACCCCTTTTTCCCTAATGTGATCGCTGTATTTAATAACAGGATCTTCTGCGGGTAGTAATTTCTTTAAAAATTTTTTCCTTTCTATCAGTGGAACCTGGCGCAGGTCATAACCATTGAGGTATAGTAAATCGAAAATATAATACTGTAAAGGAACATTGGCATTCTGGTAATTTTGCAGCAGCTGGAAATCAGCCATTCCCCTTTCATTCAGTGCAATGATCTCTCCATCCAAAACAACATCAGCATCAATTTGCATCAAAGATTTCTGCACCGGTGAATAAGTTTCTGAAAACGAAAGAAGATTCCTGGAAACAAGTTCCACTTTTCCCTTTTTTACATAGGCAAGCGCCCTGTAACCATCCCATTTAATTTCGTATATCCAATTGGGATCGTCAAATGCATCTTCTACAAGACTTGCAAGCATAGGTTTTTCCGGTGGAGGAAATTTTGATTTTTTTGCTACGGCAGGCAGGCCTTCTATTTTTTCACTTTGTGATTTTTTTTTTGCAACTCGCTTTGCAGATGATTTTTTTATCGGCTTCTCCGTATCAAGCAATTGAATGGGTGGCGTTTTTTTCTTTTCCTTTACTTCGGGATGGTTGGGAACCTTACCATTTTCCTTCGCAACCTGCGCAAGTGATTTATTTGTTTTAACCGATCTATCCTTTTTTAAAACATCTTTTGTTGATGCATGCCGGTCGTTCTTTTTCATCAGTATCCAGGACCTGTCGCCTTTTGTTTTGATTAAA
>JAEZCV010000092.1 GCA_023429985.1 Bacteroidota bacterium
ATGTTAGCCCTTTTTTGAGACGATGACCTTCAATGGGTTATCATTAACCTCAATTTCAGTGCCCTCATCAATTTGTGATGTCAACTCCAGCTTATCTGCCAGAATTTCCGCGCAAATATAGTCATTAAACTTAGCTAAAGACTGGCTGATGCCATTATGGGCGGCCACTTTTACCTCTATCCTGTCCGTTAATTCAAAACCACTATCCTTCCTGATCTTCTGGATGCGGTTTACAAATTCGCGGGCATCACCTTCCTGGATAAGTTCAGGGGTGATATTTATATCAAGAGCTACTGTAAGTGGTCCTTTGCTGGCAACCGTCCAACCTGGTATATCTTCACTGCTGATCTCTACATCACTTAAAACCAGTTCAACAGACTCGTCTTTGTCTACAGGGATTGAATATCTGCCTTCTTTTTCAAATAAAGAAATTTCATGTTGAGAAAAATTTGAAAGTGTGCTGGTCACCGCTTTCATCCTGGCTCCCAGCTTCTTGCCAAGGGCCTGGAAATTTGGTTTGATCTTCTTCTTAATGAATCCCTCCGTTTCAAACAGGTACTCAACTTCCTTTACATTCACTTCAGCCTTTAACAGGTCTTCTATCAGCCTTAACTGCTTTTCCATGGCCGGATCCAGCACCGGTATCAACACTTTTTGCAATGGCTGACGCACTTTAATGTTTACTTTCTTTCTTAAGGACAAAACAAGCGAAGATGCAGTTTGGGCTAAACTCATCCTTTCTTCCAGCTTTTCGTCAATAAGGTTGGTTTTTGCTTCGGGAAAATCAAGGTGGTGAACCGATTGCTGCTCAAACCTTTTGCTTACTTCGTTCAGGTTCCTGAAAACCGCATCGCTGAAGAAGGGCGATACGGGCGACATAAGCCTGGCAACGGTTTCAAGGCATTCAAACAGGGTTTGATAGGCCGATATCTTATCTTTTTCATACTCTCCCTTCCAGAAACGCCTGCGACAAAGCCTTACATACCAGTTGCTCAGGTGTTCATCAACAAAATCTTCAATTAAACGCCCGGCCTGGGTGGGCTCGTAATCGTCCATGGCAATTTCCACCTTTGAACAAAGTGTTTGCAGGGAAGAAAGTATCCAGCGGTCGATCTCAGGTCTTTGTTCTACAGGTATATATTCTTCTTTAAAACTAAATCCATCAACATTGGCATAAAGCGCAAAGAACTGGTAGGTATTATATAAGGTACCGAAGAATTTACGCTGCACCTCTTTGATTCCTTCCAGGTCGAACTTTAAATTATCCCAGGGAGCAGCATTGGTAACCAGGTACCAGCGTGTGGCATCGGCGCCAAACTGCTCGATGGTTGTAAACGGATCTACCACGTTGCCTAAACGCTTGCTCATTTTATTTCCATTCTTATCAAGGGCAAGCCCGTTGGAAACCACGGTATGATAAGCCACACTGTCGAAAAGCATCACTGCCAGTGCGTGAAGCGTATAGAACCATCCTCTTGTCTGGTCAACACCTTCTGCAATAAAATCGGCCGGAAAAGATCTTTTGAATGTGCCCTTATTTTCAAAAGGAAAATGCCATTGGGCATAAGGCATAGCACCACTGTCGAACCAAACATCTATCAGGTCGGGTTCACGGCGCATGGGTTTACCTGATTTACTTACCAGTATCACTTCATCAACATAGGGCTTATGAAGATCAAGAATGCCATCGTGCAAATAATTTTTGTTGATATCACCACCTAAAACTTCACTGGCCTTCCTGATCTCTTTGTTCAGTTCTTCCACCGAACCAATACAGATCTCTTCCGAACCATCTTCGGTTCTCCAGATAGGCAGTGGTGTTCCCCAGTAACGGCTGCGACTCAGGTTCCAGTCCACCATATTTTCCAGCCAGTTACCAAAACGCCCGGTACCGGTTGATTCAGGTTTCCAGTTGATGGTTTTATTCAGCTCTACCATCCGGTCGCGCACTGCCGTGGTTTTAATGAACCAGGCATCCAGCGGGTAGTAAACAATGGGTTTATCAGTTCTCCAGCAATGCGGGTAACTGTGTTCGTATTTTTCAACTTTGAAAGCCCTTCCTTCTTTTTTCAGTTTCACAGATATGTCAACATTCACATCAACATATCCTTCCTGACCTTTATAATCTTTAATAAAACGGCCACTGAATTCGCCTAAGCCATCAACAAATTTTCCTTCCCTGTCAACCAGCGTAAGAATACCAATATTGTATTTCTTTCCTACACGAAAGTCATCGGCACCAAATGCAGGCGCTGTATGAACAATGCCTGTACCATCTTCGGTAGTTACAAAATCGCCAAGAAGAATACGGAAAGGATCTGCACCCGGCGTAAGTTCTTTGATCTTTTCGGGTGAACTGGCTTCATAAGGAAGCAATTGTTCGTAGCGAAGGTTCTCGAGTTGTTTTCCTTTGAATTCATGAAGAATAACATAAGGAATGATCTTATCGCCTTCTTTATAACTGTCGAAATCTGCTTCTGCAGCTTCGGCTTTAAAATATTTAGGCACCAGGTTTTTGGCCAGCACCATGTACTGCTTTTCGAAAGTGTAGGGATTGTAAGATTTCAGCAGCACATAATCTATGTTGGGACCAACGGTTAATCCCAAGTTGGAAGGCAGCGTCCATGGTGTGGTGGTCCAGGCCATGAAGAAAATTTCATTGGCTTCTTTGGCGGCATCAAAAAGAAAGGAAGATCTTTCATCTTTCACAGCCTTAAAAAGAACGGTGGCGCTGGTATCCTTCACCATTTTATAGGTTCCGGGCTGGTTGAGTTCATGGGAACTCAATCCGGTTCCGGCACCGGGTGAATATGGCTGAATAGAAACGCTTTTATAGAGATAGCCTTTATTATATAATTCTTTCAAACACCACCAGAGCGATTCTATATAATCGTTGGTAAAGGTGATGTAAGGTTGATCCAGATCAACCCAGTAACCCATCTTATTAGTAAGTTCATCCCATTTATCCTTGTAGCGCAAAACAGCTTCGCGACATTTCTGGTTATAGTCGGCAACCGATATTTTCTTACCAATATCTTCCTTGGTGATACCTAATTCTTTTTCTACACCCAGTTCAATGGGCAGTCCATGGGTATCCCAACCCCCTTTTCTTTCCACACGAAAACCTTTAATGGTTTTATAGCGACAAACCAGGTCTTTAAGGGTACGGGAGATCACATGGTGAATGCCCGGCATACCATTGGCGCTGGGCGGACCTTCATAAAAAACAAAGGGTTGCGCATGTTCACGCAGAGAAATGCTTTTTTCAAATGCTTGCTCAGCCTTCCATTTCTCCAGGATGTCTTTTTCTATCGAGGGCAGGTTGAGGTGTTTGTATTCTTTATATCTGCTGGCCATTGGGCTTCCTACTTGTTTAAAAATGGCTGCAAAGGTAGGAAATGAGGGCGAGAGACGGGTGGGGTTTAGGGTTTGGGGTTTAGAAAAGTTGGGGAGGTTTACTATTGTTTAGTTGTTTAGTTGTTTAGTCGTTTAGTCGTTTAGGAAAACCCCCTTGAGATGTGGATCAGTTTTTATCCTGATCATTTGATTCAACTAAAATTGAGGTGCTCTAAACAACTAAACGCCTAAACAACTAAACCAATAACTTGTCTATTTCAAAGCCGCCATCTTTGCTGCCTCATCTGGCACTATGGGATCTTTTACTTTGTTTGTAATTGCGGGAATTGACCTCAGGTAAGCATATATTGCTGACAGGTCATCATCACTCAGCTTTGCCAGGTTAAACCAGGGCATGGGAGGCATAATAGGGCGGCCGCCTTTCAAACCCATATGCTGGCCTGTGCGCATGGCACCTACAAAATTTTCTTTTGTCCAGCCACCCATACCCGTAGCCGAATCGGGAGTAAGATTGGCGGCATAGGATATACCCCAGGGACCCACAAAAGCAGTAACATCAGGCGCCATTTGTATCCAGTTGCCGTGTTTAAGTGCAGCAGTAGAAAAAGGAGGCAGGGGCATGCCAGCAGGCGAGCCGGAAAGCAAACGGGTAGAATCGAAATGCATTCCGTTCGCATCGAATTTTTTGGGCGTATGGCAATCGTTACAGCCACCCACCGTAATTAAATTCTCTCCTATTTTAACCAGTTCTGAATGTTCCATGGATCTTACCATGGCAATGTCTTTGGAACCATCTTCCACTTTGGGTTCTGTTCCGCAGGAAAAAATTCCTATGAGTACAGCAGCTGTTGCAGCAATCAGCCTGAATGACTTGTTATACATATGTTTTGGTTTTGGTTTAAATAAAGCTATACAATTAAAATTTTATATAAATCAATGTTTATAAGTTTTCCAAACAATTGAACCTAGCTTTGCCGCGCAAAAGCCATCCTTGAACTATTCAAATTACATCTACAGGTATAAAAGCCTAATCATTGTTCTGCTGTTATTTATGCTGGCATCTGGCACTGCGAGTGCCCAGGAAAAAAAACCTGGCTTTATCAAACGTTATATCAATTCACTGGTTTACGATACGGGCGATATTTCGAGGCCTCAATTCCTGGTTTATCCCACACTTGCCTATTCGAAAGAAACCAGTTGGGAAATTGGATTGAGCAGCCTTTATGTTTTTTATGCCAAACGCGATACCACGAACCGCCTGAGCGAGATCAGCGGCTTTAGTTTTTACACTTTTGAAAAACAGTACGGAACTGTTTTCGATCATTCCATTTACACGCATCAAACCAAATGGGCGGCATTAGGACGAATAAGGTTTCAGAACTTTCCACTTAAATATTTTGGAATAGGAAATGATACAGGTAAAGAGCCACTGGCAACGGTTAAAGCCAGTCTTTTTAATATTAAGGAGAAATTTTTGAGGCAGATAAAGCCTGATCTGTTTATTGGGATTGAAGCCGATTTCCAGCGTTTGGGGGCTGTAAAATTTCTTGATCATGGATTTAATTATAATCTGCCCGAAGGAAGTGGAGGAAGCTCAAACCTTGGACTGGGCCTTGGAATTATTTACGATAAAAGGCATAATCCTTTGAATGTGCGCAAAGGCAGCTTTTCTGAATTTGCTTTTTTAAGATATGATGATGCCTGGGGAAGCGATTATTCTTTTTCAGGCTTTTTATTGGATAACAGGATCTACTTCCCGGTAAACAAAAGAGATGTGTTGGCAGCGCAGGTATTGGGACAATTCAACACAGGCACTATTCCTTTTAACATGCTGGCATTAATGGGAGGTGATAATATTATGCGTGGTTATTACCAAGGAAGGTTTCGCGATAAAAACCAGCTGGCCGCGCAGGTGGAATACCGTTTTTTGCCCATTCCTTTTGGCTTTACCAACAGGATAGGCGCAACTGTTTTTGGAAGTACAGGGACTGTGTTCCATCGTTTTGATGATCTTTCAACAAGAAAATTTGTTTTTGCAGGCGGCGCGGGCTTACGTTTTCTTCTTTTTCCCAAAAAAGACATCTTTGGCCGCTTCGATCTGGCTTTTACCAAAGAAGGTACGGGGATTTATATGGTGGTGGGGGAAGCGTTCTAGTAAGTGGTGAGTGGTGAGTGGTGACACGAGCGTTCTCCATACAATGTTAACCACCTAAACCTCTAAACACCTAAACAACTAAACCTCCCTCACCCAACCTTTTCCGCTTTCCGTAAACATTATTCCCGATACGGCATCATTAAGAATTTACAATGCAGTCATTTTGCAAAAAAATTTTAGACTGTGAGAATTGTATTTAGCATTTTATTATTAGCACTGGCATTTAACGGAACTTCTCAAACCCAGGCAGCCTTTGTTTCGGCCCTGAAAAATGAAGCAGGAACAGGAATTATCCAGGGCAGGCTGATCACAACAGACCATCAGCCCGCGGCTCATGTGAATATTTCAGTAAAAGGACAAAACATTTTTACAACTTCCGATGAGCAGGGATTCTTTCTATTACAAAACCTGAAAGAAGGCAACTACACATTAGAAATTTCCATGACAGGTATAAAACCGGTAGCAAAAACAGTTACTGTTTACAGCGATAAAACTACGGGTGTGGAAGTGGTGTTACAGGAAGATGCCAAAGAATTATCTAATGTAATGATCACCGCCTACAGAAGCATGAATGAAAAAGTAACTACCATTGGCAAACTACCCGCTCAACCTAAAGATATTCCTCAGGCCATAACTGTTATTGATAAAACCATTCTTGAAAAACAGCAGGTACAATCAATGGGTGATGTGTTGCAAAATGTAAATGGCGTATACGTTATGGGCACCACAGGCGGTTATCAGGAAGAAATTGCGGCAAGAGGATATTCCTTCGGAAGCAACAATACATTTAAAAATGGCGCGCGTTTTAACAATAGTATCAGGCCCGAATTCAGCTCGGTAGAAAAGGTGGAAGTTTTAAAAGGAGGCAATGCTATTCTATACGGAAATGTAGGCGCCGGTGGTGTGTTAAACATCATTACCAAAAAACCGAAATTCGAACATGGTGGTGAAATATCATTCCGCGCGGGCAGTTTTGATTTTTATAAGCCTTCCATTGATGTTTATGGCCCTTTTAATGCAAATGGTCGTGTTGCCTACCGCGTAAATGCCAGCTACGAAAACGCTGGTTCGTTTAGAAATGGTGTTAGTTCTGAAAGAATCTATTTCAATCCATCCCTGTTATTTAAAGCGGGCAGAAACACGGAAATCCTGCTTGAAGGTGATTTTATGAAAGATGAGCGCAATCCTGATTATGGAACAGGCGCCATCAATTATACCATAGCTAATGTTCCAAGAAGCACTTACCTGAATGTTCCATGGGCTTATATCAATACTAACCAGTCAACAGCCACTTCAACCATTTCGCACAGGCTGAATAATAATATTTCCATCAAACATGTTTTTTCTTACCAGAACTTCCACAATGAATTATTTGGTGCAGCAAGGCCAAATGCTTCAGGAAATCCAATTGCCACCGATGGAACATGGATCAGAAGTCTGCAGAAAACAAGAACAGAAGAAGATTATTATTTCACTTCACTTGATCTTACAGCCAGCTTCAACACAGGGTCATTAAAACATAATTTATTGTTTGGTGCTGATGCCGATAAATATAAAACACGTGCAACGGCATTCAATAATTATCAGAATCCTGCAATCAATAATAAAAACATTTACGACACGGTAAATATTTTCGATCCATCCAGTTTAACAACAAGGGGCGACATCCCTTACGTTGCTGAAAACCGCATCACCACTTCACCTATCTTCCGCTATGGTGTATACGTGCAGGACCTGGTTTCCATTCTTCCTAATTTAAAATTTCTTGCAGGTGTACGTTATTCTTACCAACACAACCAGGAAGGCACTGTAGATACCATTGCAAAGAACACAAGAGGATATATTTCGGAAATAAAGAATGATGCTTTCAGTCCAAGAGTGGGCATAGTTTACCAGCCAACAAAATTCACTTCCTTATTTGCATCTTATACCAACAGTTTCTCGGTGAATGCAGGTGCTGCCACCAGGGATATTTACGATCAGCCGCTTGCACCTTCCATTATCGACCAGTTTGAGGTGGGTGTTAAGAACGATCTTTTTAAAGGTGCACTTTCTGTAAACATTACTGCTTACAGGATCGTGAACAGCAATTATGCACAAACAGCTTTGTACTTGGCCGATGGATCTGCCAATACCGATAATAACATTAAAGAACTTTCCGGCGAAACAACCAGCAAGGGAATTGAAGTGGATATAATGTCGAAGCCTGTTAAAGGATTTCACATTATTGCAGGTTATAGTTATAATGATATGCGCTTCACAGGTGTGAACGGAAATAATTTAAGCGGAAATGTTTTGGGCGAAAGACTTCGTTACAACCCGGCACATACTGCCAACACCAGCATTTTCTACAACTTCAATAAAGAATCAAAACTCAAAGGTTTTTATTTAGGCGCAGGTGCTTTTTATACAGGCGACAGGCTGGCCGGTAGAAATACCAATCTCAATCCAAACAGCAGCAATAAAATAATGGCATTGCCTGATTATGTTACTGCCGATGCTAATATTGGATATGCAAATTCCAATTTTGCTATTCGTTTAAAAGTTTCAAACCTGTTTGACCAGCTCAGTTATAATGCACACGACGATAACAGTATAAACCCAATTGCACCAAGACAATTCATAGGAACCGTTTCCTATAAATTTTAATTAAAACTTTTCAAGAAGAGGCAGGCATTGATGTTTTGCCTCTTCTTGGCATTTTGATAAATAATGATGAAGATATTTTTCCGGCGCATACATTTATACCTTGGCCTTGGAGCAGGATTAGTGATACTCATTGCCTGCCTTACAGGTGCCATACTGGTTTTTGAAAAGGACCTGCAGATGGCCATGAACAAGAGCCGTTATTACGTAGAAGCCCAAACTAACCGTTTGCCTGCTGATACGATAATTCATAAAGTAAAAGCAACCTATCCCAAAGCAAAGATCAATGGCATTAAGCTTTATAAAGACAAGGAAAGGTCTGCTGAAGTTTCTGTTACACTGCCGAAAAAAGACGGAGAGAATAAAGAACAAAAAGCCGGGGCTAAACCTGCAAGGCAGCCGGGATACACCATTTTTGTAGATCCATATTCCGGAGCCCTTCTTGATGAATATACTTACAACGAAACATTCTTTTATAAAGTATTTGCCCTGCACCGCTGGTTGCTGGGCGGACAGGGAAGTGTTGGGAAATATATTGTTGGCATATCAACCCTTATTTTTTTATTCATCATTATTACGGGTGTTATTTTATGGTGGCCCAAAACACGTAAGGTTTTACAACAAAGGCTTACAGTGAAATGGGGATCGAACTGGAAAAGAGTGAACCATGATCTTCACGTGGTATTTGGATTTTACAGCGGCATTTTCCTTTTCATTTTTGCATTTACAGGACTAGCCTGGTCGTTTGAATGGTTTAATAAAGGAATTTATAAAGTAACCAATTCGCCATTAAAAAATCCTGAGCCTCCAAAATCGCTTTATGCCGAGGGAAAGAATACTATTTCTTATGAGGATGCACTTCGGCAGGCTGAAAATGTATTTACTGAAGCCAGTTTTTTATCTGTATCAACGCCAAAAGATTCTGCTGCAGCACTGAGTGTAACTTCGTTAAGTGAAAATGCCATTCACGAATCAGCAACGGATGTTTTATATCTCGATCAATACAGCGGCGCAATTTTGAAAAGATTTGACTTTGGCGACAGGAGTTTAGGGGCCCAGGTGCGCTCATCTTTCAAACCCATTCATACCGGGAGCATCTGGGGAATGTCATCAAAGATCATTGCATTTATAACTTGTCTTTTTGGCGTAAGCTTTCCCATTACGGGAACCATTATGTGGCTTAATCGAACCAGGAAGAAGAAAAAAGCAATGGGCAAACGTAAACTGGAGGCGGAGGAAGTGGAGTATTATTAATCGGTATTTCGGATTTTTTTATAGATCCTTATCGCCATCATCAAAACAATTATCAATACCACCAATCCCGCCAGTCCCCATAACCAGCTCATAGATTGTTTTACCGTTGCCAGCATTACAATGGCCATTAAAAAAACCGTAGCTACTTCATTCCACAGGCGCAACTGTTGCGAAGAATGTTTGAATAAACCTTTCAATTGTTGCTTATAAATGGTATGCAGGCTGAAATGATAAACATATAATCCTGCTACAAAAAACAGTTTAACCAGCAACCATTTGCCTGCTTCTGTATTTAATATTTCATGCCACCTGTATTCCCACATCACCCATGGACCAAGAATGAGGGTGATGATGGCAGAAGGCCATGTAATTCCCAGCCATAATCTTTTGATCATGATGGAAAACTGCCTTTGTAAAATGGTTCTTTCAGGTTCCGGCTTATCTTCCGCTTCCCTGTTATAAATAAATAATCGAACTATGTAAAACAGACCTGCGAACCAGGTCACTATAAAAACTATATGAAGTGCTTTCAGGTAAAAATACATGGTAGACGTTCTTGCCTGGTCAGGTTTTAGAAAACATTTGCTTTAAGATCATTGTTTCATCGCCATCTTTATAATTGTTGATCCATGTTGCCATGGCCTTCACCCATAAAGGATGCACATTCAGGCAGGGGATCATTTCAAAACTTTCGCCGCCATTATGCATAAAGATCTCCTTCCCTTCTTCGGCAATTTCTTCTAAAGTTTCAAGGCAGTCGCTGATAAATGCGGGACAAACCACCAGTAATTTTTTTATACCCTGTTGAGGCAGCGTTTCCAGCATCCCAGCCGTATAAGGTTCCAGCCAGGGATCGCGGCCCAGCCTTGATTGAAATGAAAATGTATACTTATCCTTATTAATTCCCAACCTTTCTGTGATGATCTGCGTTGTTACCAGGCAATGATGGCGGTAACAGAATTCATGAGCAGGAGATGCAGTATTGCAGCAATCAGCAACCTTTAAGCAATGATTACCTGTAACATCACCTTTATAAATATGGCGCTCGGGAACACCATGATAAGAAAAAAGTATATGATCCCATTCGCCTGCCAGGTAAGGCTTTATGCTCTCGCATAAAGCATGGATATAATTTTCTTCTTTATAATATGGTTTGATCGTTTTCAGCGAAAAATTATAATTGCCTTTTTTATGATGCTCCATAGCATAAGCTACAGCAGTTTCATAACTGCTCATGGCATAATGAGGGTACATGGGAATTAATATCACTTCCTCCAAATCGGGATTTGAACTTAATAATTCATCAAAAGCCTGTTTAGGCGAAGGATTTCCATAGCGCATGGCAATGGTTACCGGTTCTTCAATTCCTGCATCCAGCGCTTCAGCAAGCTGCCGGGATAATACAATCAATGGCGAACCATCTTTCGTCCAGATGGATTCGTAAGCTTTTGCCGATTTTGGAGCACGAAACGGAACAATGATGGCTTTCACCAGTAAAGCACGGAGCAGCCAAGGCTTGTCGATCACCCTTTCATCCATTAAAAATTCATCAAGGTAAACCCTTACATCCTTTACCGAAGTGGAGTCGGGGGAGCCCAGGTTCATTAAAACAATCCCTCTCTTCATAAGTACGCAAAATTAGGTACAACTGGAGCATGAAATTCTTCATTTGATTTGAGGTATTGTTCAATATGATAAATATCACCTGTTCAAATGACGAATCAATGACATAGATTTTAGGCTGGTGAGGTGTTCGATTCTACTTTTGTGCGCGAAAGCCAAAATGGAAACTCCATATTTCAAAACCATATCGAATTTCTTTGTTGCCGGCATCAATTATAAAAAATCTGATGCTTCTGTACGTGGGCAGTTTGCCATTGGTAATGAACAATACCTGAGGATACTGGAAAATGCATCGGCACATGGCCTTAATGAATTATTCATCCTTTCTACCTGCAACCGCACCGAGATCTATGGTTTTGCTTATTGCAGTCACCAGTTAGTTGACCTGCTTTGTTCGGAAACTACTGGCGATGTGGAATGCTTCAACAGGTCGGCATATATTAAAAATGGTACTGAAGCCATTGAACATATATACCAGGTAGGCGCAGGCCTGGATTCACAAATCTTAGGCGATTACGAAATTGTTGGTCAATTAAAGAACGCCGTGAAGTTTGCCAAACAAAAAGGATTTGTAGGTGCCTTTACCGAAAGACTGGTAAATTCTGTGCTTCAATCATCCAAGATGATCAAGAATTGCACGGCATTGAGTGGAGGTACGGTATCGGTTTCATTTGCGGCAGTTCAATACTTAAAAAGCAAGGTGGAAGACCCATCTTCAAAAAATATTTTGTTGCTGGGGGTTGGAAAGATC
>JAEZCV010000117.1 GCA_023429985.1 Bacteroidota bacterium
GGCATTCACTCCATACATCTGCCTTTGCACCCTTTCCAGCAGGTCGTTATAATCAAAAGGCTTCGACATAAAATCATCGGCATGAACCCTCGACATGATGCCCATACTTAATTCAGAGCCCGACATGAGTATGATACGGATATTACTGGTGAGGTCGTTAGATTTTAACTGGTTGCAGAATTCCCTGCCGTCCTGGTCGGCAATAAATACATCCATCAGGATCAGGGAAGGATTATGAATGCGGATCTTATGGCTCGCTTCTTCAATGGAACTGGCGGCAATTGTGTCAAAACCCTGACCTTTTAGTATGATCTGTATGATTAACAAAAGATCCCGGTTGTCGTCGAGGAGTAGAATTTTAGGTGTGCTCATAACCTGGATTTGAGCCACCTTATTCAAATATCTTTCCAAAAACCGTTTTCACTAGGTTTTGCGACTGAATTCCATCACTATTTCCTTCACTTTTTTTAAAAATGAATTATAATGACTTGGTTTAGTGAAATAAGTAACGCCAAGGTCCTCGAAATATTTCCTGTCCTCGGCATTGGAAGATGTAGTGAAAACAACCAGCGGAATAGCCGAAAGCATATCATCTTTCCTGATCAGGTTCATGGTTTTTTTACCATCCATGCGCGGCATGTTTATGTCCATGATGATCAGGCATGGCAGCATTTCATTCATTTTGCAATCGGAAAGATAATCGAGCCCCGCTTTTCCATCGGGTACCTCGATAATTTCAAGAACAGGATTAAAAGAAAGTATGGCTTCCCGGATAAACATCAGGTCATCCAGGTCATCGTCAATACACAACACGGTAGTAGCAGAACCCATCCATGCAAAAATATTGCTTTCAGTAACTTTCTGAACAGGTAGAATTACCTGCTAATATTGCGGAAATTACGGTCTATTAAATTTGAATGGCATGGATAATTGATTGCAGAATAGCATCATGCGCTGGGTCGCCAACAAATCGCCCCTCTTTTTTACTGATCAATAGCTCTTCAGGAACTTCAGCGTTCTTGTCCACTTCATTTTGAAGCAGTGCTCGGTACCGGTCTTTTTCAAGCTCCGTTATTTTATAAAACAAAAGATTACCCTGGTAAGAAAATACAACCACAAATTCCATCACACTATATTTCAATTAAATAACTATAAGTGCCACAATCATTGTACCTTTTTTATTTTTACCATATATGAGCAAAGAACAATTTTCATCAACTATAGCCACAGGCTATACATTCAAAGGAGAAAGTTATCGCCTGGGCCGCGCCATGTGGGAAGGAAAAGTAGTGGAAGGCGCCGATGTATTTCTGCCACTGGCTACCATGAACCGTCATGGATTGATAGCCGGCGCAACCGGAACAGGTAAAACCAAAACCCTGCAGGTAATAGCGGAAGGTCTCAGCGAGGCCAGCGTTCCCGTTTTATTGCTGGATATAAAAGGTGACCTCAGCGGACTGGCAGCACCGGGAACTGTTAACAATAAAATAAACGAAAGAGCTTCATTGCTGGAAATAGATTACCAGCCCACCAACTACCCGGTTGAATTGCTTACGCTCAGCAACCAGCCTGGTGTAAAGCTCAGGGCTACCGTGAGTGAGTTTGGACCGGTATTGCTCTCAAGAATTTTGGGATTGAACGATACACAGGGCGGCATACTTGCAGTGATATTTAAGTATTGCGATGATAACCAGCTGCCGCTGCTCGACCTCAAAGACCTGATCAAATTATTGCAGTATTTAAGCAATGAAGGCAAAAAAGAAATTGAACAGGCTTACGGAAAAATATCAACCACTTCTACCGGAACTATCCTCCGTAAAGTTGTTGAACTGCAACAGCAGGGTGGCGATGATTTCTTTGGAGAAAAAAGTTTTGAAGTAGATGACCTGATGCGCATCAGCAACGATGGTAAAGGCATCATTTCTATATTGCGCGTGCAGGAATTGCAGAACCGTCCGAAGATGTTCTCTACTTTCATGTTGCAGCTGATGGCTGAATTATATGCTTCCAGTCCGGAAGAAGGTGATATGGACAAACCAAAGCTGGTTGTATTTATTGATGAAGCACATTTGATCTTCAGTGAAGCATCGTCGGTATTATTAAAAGAAATTGAAAATGTTGTTAAGCTGATAAGATCGAAAGGCATTGGTATTTTCTTTTGCACGCAGAATCCCATTGATATTCCTGCACCGGTACTTTCACAACTCGGGTTAAAAGTGCAGCATTCATTGCGTGCATTTACAGCAAACGACAGGAAGGCAATTAAGGCGGCATCGGAAAACTATCCTGAAACAAAATTCTATAAAGTTGATGAACTCATCACGCAGATGGGAACAGGAGAGGCCATGGTAACATTTTTAAATGAAAAAGGAATACCCACGCCACTGGCACATGTAATGCTGCGGCCACCACGCAGCCGGATGGATATTTTAAGCGACAGTGAAGTGCAAAACCTGGTAATGAGTTCGAAGATGGTTACAAAATATAACCAGGTAATTGACTCGGAAAGCGCGCATGAAATACTAACTAAAAAAATGGAGCTGGCCGCTGAAGAAACGGAAGCGAAAAAGCCGGCAACCAAAGCAGCCGCTGAAAAAACGATCTTTGACAATCCTTTTGTAAAAAGCGCCGGCCGCACTGCTGTTACCATGATCACAAGATCGTTGTTAGGTGTGCTTGGAATTGGTGGAAGGCGGAAGGGTTTGTTTTGAATATTTCTGTTTTGAACCACAAAGACACCAGGGCACAAAGAAACACAGAGAGTGAACTAATTTAATTAAAGTATAAATAGTTGCGAACAAGCTTTGTGCCCCTCTGTGCCTTCGTGCCTCTGTGGTTCAAAAAACACCTCATTAAGGTATAAATACTAACAATGAAACTAACCATATCAATCATCCTCCTCTTCCTCACCAGTTGCAACCTCCCCATGCAACCAACATTCAACCTTGCCGGCACATGGAAGCTACAGGACATTATCACTACCAACGATTTCGAGCAGGCCGCCAGACAAAAAGCCAGCTTAAAAGAATCAGCGCAAATACATTTCTTTAAAGACAAAACCTATTCATTCGTTGCCGCATCAGGCGCCTACATAAAAGGCACCTGGACCTTCGATGCATCTTCTAAAAGGATAAAACTCGATCCGGATAAAAATTCAAACGGCATCATCAGGTCAATAGAAATAGAAGAGAATGGCAATCGGCTTATACTAACCAATCCCGAAGGTATCGCCCATGCCTTTGCACCCGGAGCCGCTTCTATGGAAAAGGAAACAGATGATCCCTTTCATCCAGACAACAATAAATGGCGGGAGCGCGCAAAAGAAAAAGAGAGTGAAGAGCAGATTCGTATGCGGGTAAAAAATTACATCAAACATTTTGCACTCATATTAAAAGCTGCCAAAGACCGCAATGCACAGGTAGTGAATTTCGAGTATTCACAAGGTCCCATACAGGTGTACAGCAGCGCCATAGGCGTATATCCATATGAAACTGTTCCTGCTGCATGGAAACAATGTTTTTACAATAACGAAGATGCTTTTGCCGGTTATACCATGTACGAAAATGCATTAAACAGCAGCAGTTTCCAGGGCGCTTCTTCCGGAAGCTGGATCGTTGATGATTATAATATTCTGCTGACTATTTATGGGATGATGTATCAGGATGAGTAAGATGAGATGATGGGGAGGATTGTTCAACCTGAAATCTATAATCCTGGTAATTTTTTTATCAATTTCTCAATTGTCAGTGTCAAATATTTAGTCCGCCCTCCGTGTGTCTTCGTGCCTTTGTGTCCTTGTGGTTCAAAAAAAATAACAAAACCCCGGATATAAACCCGGGGTTCATCAACCTTACAAACTCACACTCTTCTCTGTTTTTCTGCCGGCCATGTCAATGGCCTCGATCGATATCACCGATCCTGGCGGCGAAGCGTTGGTCACGCTGGCAATGAATACATAGTGGATGCCATCACCAAAAGGAGTAGCATGACCTTCTTCCACCAGTGTACCATCGGCAAGCGCGATCTTCAGTTTCACCGTATCCACCTTGCCGTTATCGGTAGCCGCAACTTTAATGGAGCTGCCGATGGTGCCATTGTAGGCCGAGGTGTCGATTTCACCAATTTCGGGAGCCTTGCAATAGTCTGCCAGTGCAAGATTGAAAACGGTTAGTCCGGGCTTTAATTTACTGTTGTAAAAAGCCAGGAGAACAGGGTTGTTCATAATGGCTTTTGCATAGGCTGTAGCCATTTTGAAAGTGTTACGAATACCCTTTTGCGCAGCGCTAACAATCTTGCTGATGCTGGGCCTGGGAGATACAATTGTTTTACCGTTACGCTGACGGAAAACAAACATTCCTACACGACCACTCAATCCCTGAGTAGCCATG
Organism: Bacteroidota bacterium; assembly: GCA_023429985.1. GTDB lineage: Bacteria > Bacteroidota > Bacteroidia > Chitinophagales > Chitinophagaceae > Flavisolibacter. The sequence goes on from JAEZCV010000117.1 coordinate 4,389, forward strand.
TTGTTGTTACTAAGTGCCATGACTTAAAAATTTAAAAATGAAAGAAAATTGTTTACAATAGATTTTACGTTTGAGAAGTAAAATAGTTTCAGCAGTTGTAGTTAAAGATTTATTAATGGTTAACGAGTGTGGGTAGACGAAAAGGAAGCGATTGAAAATCAATGAAAACTTTCATTAACAAGTTTGAATGATTGCATCCCGCATAAAATATATTTGTTATTGCAATACCCATGCTGCGTAAGAGCAAATGCCGGTAACAAATACGCAACATCATACGCTTCGCCGTGTAGGAGGAGCTGCTCACATTCCCCTCCCCTGGAGGGGTGCCCGAAGGGCGGGGTGGTATCTATCGCGATATTAGTAAGTAACCGATAAGTATTAAAACAGCGACAACTGTGTAACATCAAAAAATAAAGGCTTTTGAGGTGGACGCTTATAAGGAATTAAATCGCTTTCATACACTTCAGGAAGATGTGCAATATTAGAAAGTGGGGTTACAAATAATTTTTCCGGACAGCCTGGACTGCCACCTATTCCAATAGCAACAAAAACAGGGATCCGATTTTGGAATTCATATTCTACATAATTGCATATCTTTTGGTGAGAAGCCCATTCAATTTTGCCATCAACAAACTTCTCTCTCCATTTGCATTCAATAGCAAACCTTTGTGGATATTTTCCGAGGTAAACAAATTCAAGGTCCGGGAACCTGTTACTTTCCACAAATATCCCATTTGATGAATTGGGAGCACTTCTCCATTCAAGAAGTTTGAATCGTTTTTTGTAAGCATCGAAAAGAGTAATGACATAATCCTCAAACATGTGTCCTTTTTGGAAACTTGTAAGAGGAGGAGCATAAACAGAAGATTGTTTTATATAGGGCTGCATAGGGAAAGGTTGATCTAACAAGATAATATCACAAACTATTATATGCAATAGTTTGCCATCCGTACTTCCCACATTGCCCATCTTAAAAAAAATCCTTATACTTGTAGCAACTGCATGAACCAAAACCCCGAACAGCTTGCGAGAGATCGTATTGATGAAGTATTGACTACATCAGGATGGATGATCCAGGACAAAAAGTCCATCAACCTTGCTGCTGCAAAAGGTGTTGCAATTCGTGAATATTCGACCGCCGTTGGTCCTGCCGACTATGTTCTGTTTGTAAACAAAAAACCTGTTGGTATCATCGAAGCCAAGCGCGAAGAAGAAGGCGTTCGACTTACATCAGAGATTTGGATTTACGATTACCGCACCAACATACATCACACCTTAAAGAAGAATCCATTACGCTTTGATGATCTGAAAGATTTCATTGAGTGTTACAATCCCGGTAACCGTAATAAACGCAAGGAAACCTGGAGCGAGACCTCTCACCCGAAGCTCGGAACAGGCCCTGAAGGCCGTTGGAGAAAATATAGTTATGAAGAGATAGTTGCAAGAGACAAAACTTCTTTAGATATTACCTGGCTCAAAGACAAATCACTCGCCGACCTCGATAACCTCCCCGATCCTGACGTTCTCGCCGAAGAGATCATGGAAAACCTGGAAAGTGCATTGGGTAGTTTCAGGATGATAGTGGAGAAGCTGAAATCAGGATGATCAGGATTAATCAGGATTAAAGGATTATCAGGATTATCGGGATATAGGGGAGAAGCTGTAATTGTTTAGCATCAGGATTAGTAAGATGAGAGGATGGGCAGAATTGGTTCCTTCTATAATCCTGAAAATCCTGAAAATCCTATAATCCTGATCCTGATCCCCGGAAATTTCCCATCAATCTTTGATTAATTTACCATTGCCAGCTCCAAATATTCATGTAACCTGCAATTCAATTGTAAACAAGAGTATATGCAGGAAAGTGACATTACTTACAAAATCATTGGATGTGCCATGAAAGTTCACAATGCTCTGGGGAACGGATTCCAGGAAGTTATTTACCAACGATGTCTTGCAATGGAACTCGGGAATGCAGGATTAAATTATGAAAGAGAAAAAGAACAGCATATCTACTATAATAACCAAAAAGTAGGCACCCGCCGTGCAGATTTTATTGTGCAGGGAAATATATTGGTTGAATTGAAAGCTATGATCAATCTTGAAGATGTTCATCTTGCACAGGCAAAAAATTACCTGGTGGCATATAACCTTCCTGTAGGACTGCTGATAAATTTTGGAGCAAGAAGTTTGCAGTATAAGAGGGTGTTCAATGATCAGGATCAGGATTTTCAGGATATGTAGGATGAGGAGGATAGGGGGGTAACATGTGCAAAATAGTGGTGGGAATCAGGATTATCAGGATTTAAGGATGAAAAGGATTTAGAGCTATCCTGTTTATCATAAAACCATATCCATCATCAGTACTAGCAGGATTTAAGGATGAATAGGAATAGGTTCATCCTGCTAATCAGTGTCAGAATCAGGATTAGCAGAATTCAAGGATAAAGTGGATTAGGTTCATCCTGTTAATCATGAAATCATATCCATCATCAGAATGAGCAGGATTTAAAGATGAATAGGATTAGGTTCATCCTGCTAATCATATAATCCTATTAATCCTGATTCTGATGATGGTTTGCTCCCCTGATCACTCCCCATCCTCCCCATCCTGCATATCGTGATAATCTGATTAAGCTTACTCAGCGCCTCATCAAAGCCACGACAGAGCCAGCAGAGCCTTTCTATTCGCTTTGTCCTGGCTCTCTGCTGGCTCCATACTGGCTCGATCACTTATAAAGCATTCAACCATTAGTAGCAGGCGTGATGCCATTGAATTTTTAAGTGCTGACTACCGCTATTTAAAATCTCTTTAACAACCATTATTAATTCCCAGCCGTATAAGGTAAGTAAGTGTAAAATGTTCCATCACTAAAACCAGTTCTATGGCAAGGATAGAGAAAAATCATTTTTTGCATGGCATAAGCGGCGGACTTGGAAAATATATTATCAAGGTTCGCAATGGTAAAACCTATATATCAAAGAGGCCGAAGAAACCTACAAAGGAATCAGATGCACAAAGAGCCGGGCGTGAATTGTTTTGCCAGGCATCTGAATATGCCAAGGCTGCACTTCAGGATCCTGTATTGCATGCTTTCTATGCTTCCATAACACCGAAAGGGCAGAACACCCGAAATGTAGCTATGGCGGATTTTTGGAAACCCCCGGTAATTGAAAACATCAACACTTCCAGCTACCATGGAAATCCCGGGGATACCATTTCCATGATTGTCACTGATAATGGAAAGGTTGTTTCTGTTAGTGTTTGTATTTCAAAAGATGATATCGTTCTTGAAGAAGGTAATGCTGTTATGCAGAATGATGGGGTGACTTGGGTTTATATTGCTTCTACACAAATTACTGATGTTGACGGGGCAATGGTAACGGTTAGGGCAAGGGATTTAGCGGGGCGGGAGACGGTGATGTAAGTTTGGTTCGCAGGAGTGAAATAGCAGCCTTTTCCAGTAGTTTAAACTAATCCAAGGAATTCAATCATTTCGTTTTCGAACTTTTTGATGGTTTCAATGGATTTATCATTTTTTAAGTAGAAATCGTTTAGCCTTGCAAAGTTCATTTTATTCGTGAGGGTCTGCCTTAGCTTGTTTTGCTGTACTTTGTCAATAAAAACTGGAATTGGGGTAGTGTTAGGCTTCCATGTTATAATACTTGCAATCGCAGCAATGAACGATGTTGCTGGAACTCCAACTAAAAAAGGTTTCACTTTGGTTAATTCTTCAATCAGTCCGTCAACCGTTAGTAATGGATAATTTTGGTAAGTGGGTAAATGTTTGTATGCGTCATCCTTGCGAAATGGTTTTAAGGTTTGCGTTTTTTTCTTTTGTTCTTCCTCATTATAGAATTTATTTGTATTACCTAAAATAATAAGTGCAATGGAAGGAAGGATAAAACCAAAAACTCCCCAACCAAAAGTATCTCTATTTTGTCCCTTCGCTAAATTCAAGCAATACAAAACAGCCAATATTCTTACAAGTAATGAACCGACCATTAAAAAAAGATTGGCTTGTTGCGCACTTTCATATGATTTAAACTCAAAGGGCTGTGTGATTGCAATTGCAAGTGAAATTAATAGAAGGATAATCCCTGCCATCATTGCAAGACTATCTTTTTCGTAAGTCTCATCATATTTTGGTTTTGGCTGAAATTGTATTGTAGGTGGAGAAGTTGTGGTGTGGAGTATTGATGCTTCTGTTGGCTTTTCTTCTACTAATGAACTGGGTATTGTAAGCTTAGTTCCACAATAGGAACAATATTGACTATCATCATCTATTTTTTTCCCACAGGCTTTGCAAAACATCTATATAAATTTAAATGCTGGTTCTAGAGGTTTAACTTGATTGTTTATATAAATGCCTTTTTCTTTCAAGGATTTACCTTTTAGGTTTTGTAGTTGGCTTAGGTGAAACAGGAGGATTATTTCCTCTTCCACCACCTGAAGGGTTTTTTGTTGTACTTGGCCCATTGGGTGGGCGGCTTGTTGGCTTTGCCATACTTTTTAATTGTAATTGAAAATACTAAAACTTAATATATTTAAACATTTCGATAATCTTCGAGGGATTCTGATTAATAGTGATTATTACAAACAGGAATAGAGAACTTAATTTGTTTTTTCGTTAAATTACTTCAGGTGGTTTATTCAATTTCGTACTGGAGTTGGGTCAAATTTCTTCCAGTTGCCCTTTTGAAATTGTCACTTAATTTATCCAGCCCTTTCAAATAGTCCTTAGAGAGGTCATAGCTAAACTTTAATATATTACGATCCGTTAAAAGAACTTCGAATATTCTCTCAACTTTATAATATTTAATATCAGCAATCTCGTAATAGGCAATGGCTAAATTAATTGATTTAAACGTTGATCTAAACTCTAAGCATATTCCATTTTGATATTGACCAATTTTTACTTTATTACTTTTAGGTTTTAATTCTTGGTCAATTATTGGCAATCCATTTATGTATTTTGAAACGCCGTATTCCATAAAAGGTCTTTCTTCTTCAATCCCTAATTTCCTATGAAGTTGAGTATTGTTTAATAAATATTTATGCGTGAAGTTGTAGAACATATCTAATTTCTTTTCCGCATCAACATTATTGTGCTTTTTAGCCGCAAGCCAAAATTCTATTGCTTTGTCCTGATTATGATTAATAGATGCAATATTTCCCAAATGTAAATTTGAAATTAAAAAGTATTTTTCATGGTTTAATAGCAATTTGAAATCTTGCTCTGCTATACCATAGTTATTTAATTTAAAATTTGACAATGCACGCAATTCAATACACTTAAGATTATTGGGCTCCAATTCAATTGCTTTGTCTAGTAATTGGATACATTCCGCAAACCTGTAGTTATTGAAGAGAACTTTAGCTTTTTGAAGTAAGACAATAGTTTGCTCACTTGGCCGCAGATTTTCATTTAGTTCGATTTTAAGCTTCAACTTTTTTAATTGGCCAATTATAATTAATGCTATTGATGGTAAAAAAAAGGCAAACCATCCCCAACCGGTTGCATTTCTATTTTGCCTAGTTGCTATGTTCCGAACCCAGACTGTTGATCCGATCCGAATTGCAAGAGTTGTTAACAGAATTAGTGTTTTCGCTTGATTGAAACTTTCTTCTGAATCAAATTTAATAATACCTGTAACATTGAATAGAATTGGGATAGCTAAAATTACTATTCCTATGAATGTAGCCTCCGTTTCCTTAATATAGGCATGATCAAACTTTGAGTTTCTTCCAATTATTGGATGATCTTTTTCTAGTATTAATTCATTTTTCAAGGAAGAATTATTTTTCTTAGGAAGCGGTGGAGGCTCTGAAATCAAAATTTCGTGAAGCTCTCCTATGCCTTCGGCTGTAGCCCAATCCTCCATCCCATCTGTCCACACTAATGTTTTTCTATTAAGCCGCTTAGTTTTCAATTCTTCTATAGTGAAGGGACCCTTGTGCTGATCGTTATCTGCATAATAATATAGTTTCATATAAATACAAGCATTGCTATTTTATGATTTTTAATTCCCTGAATCATTAATTTTATAAATTACACGTATGATGGTTTTGATTTTGAATTGTGTACCTGGCCAAAGATCGGTTGAAATATTTCGCCCTTGCTTTATAAATTGCGGTTGTGTCCACGTGTTCTTTGTCAAATATTCAGTCCAAAATACTACTCCTTCTCATGTAACCCATAAAATATAATTTGATCAATTCATTTATTAATTTTCGAATTCTTCTTTCAGATAACCTCGTATTTTAGAGTCATGGCACTTTCGCAGTTCGGAAATTAATCTTTCAAAAATCCTTGCACCGGTTCGGCCTACAATTACATTGGGTTTATTTTTTATCAGGGACGAACGTAACACTTTATCTAAAAGACCTACATCATCCAGATAAGGCTGAATCAGGTCTTTAAATTTTGCATTATAGCATACGCCCCATGTACAACTAATGTAGTGCTCCAATATCTTATCCATGTTAGCTTTAATAAAATTGATGGTCTCAAGTTCACCAAAGATTCTTTGATACTCAGAAATTGCTTGTTTGTGGTCGCCTTCAGATAATTGGACAATTAAATTTTCCAGTTTTTGGTGATCGGCCATTAAAATAATATTGCGAGTTAAATTCTTCATTGTTTATTTAATAGGTAACTATTCCAACATCCTCTCAAACTCCCACTCACTCACTTCTTTAAACACCATTGCAATCTGCAAATCTTTGCTGATGGTAAGGTCAGAAGCAAAAGCATATGGTTTTTCATCTTTAACCGTAAATGCCAGCACCCTGATATTGCGGCCAACTGGAAGATCTTTGAAACTTATTGAATTATTATTATTGCCGCTGAAGTAGTATTGCTGCATGATGCTGTTGATATCTTTAAAGATCAACATAATGCTGGCATTGTTGATACTGTCAGACGGATTGATATTTAGAACAAGGTCTGTCCTGTTATCTTCTTCAAGGAACCGGTCAACGTTTATCCAGCCAAAAGACCTGATATTTATGGCTTCATAGAGCTTTTGCCCTGCATTATTTAGTTTTTGCCTGGCTTCTATTTCTTTTTTTTCTTCTTCAGATACATCGGTTTCTCCCTCTGCTATATAATCAAACAATGCTTCAAAATCCGACGGGCCTGATGTAGTATCTGCTAAACGGCGTGGCGCTGGCTGGCCATTTGATTTGGCTTTCTCTGCAACCAGTTTTTCATTTGCTTCTATCCAATTCAATTGTCCCAAACTGTTTCTTTCTCCATAGAAAAGAGCCATTTCCTTATCGGATATTTTTGGGAATTCAATGCTTAATGTTTTTCCTTCCTTGAGCCTTAATTGCTGTCCACCTGATTGCATATTGATGTAATAAGCTCCACCTGATACCAGGAGCCGGCCGTTTGATACGGTTTGTGCATTGCTTCTCAGGAGTTCTCCCTGGTTATGTAATTCCTTTAATTCTATATCTATGTTTTTCCCAACAGGTTTGCCATCAAGGGTTTCCAGGTTGGCGGGATCGATGTATACAATGGTTCCTTTTTTGCCTTTTATCTGTGTGGGTTTGGAAGAACTGATACTGAACTTTTGCGATGGTGTTTCGTGCCTGCTTAAATAATCATTTAGTTTTCCTGTGTCAGGTTTTGGTTCTGTTTCGGTTGTATCATTTTCTCCTGTTGCTTTACCCTTATCGGGATTGCCACAACTTAACAGTGCGATTGAAAAGTATAAAAGAATTGCAGTTAGTTTTTTCATGATAGTTTGTAATTTAATTTGATCTCATCCCGGAAAACAGGTACTTCCCTTCCCGTTTTACAAATGTGAATTTGTGATCTATTCTTCTACGGTATCTATCCGTTTTTGATGTTGTGTTAAAGATAAATTCATGTAATATGACGGGTTGGTTTAAAGCTAATCCATATTCTTCAGGGTCCCAACCCGGGTATTTTATCATCTCAAGTTCATATTTCCCTGCCTTCATTGCTTCCCATATATTACTACCGGGGAAGTATACCTGTGAAGAGCTGATAAAGGTATCTATGGGTTCTTTGTCATTATAAAAATCCGGGGATGTAAAGCCTTCACAGACGGAGCAGGTTACACTGTCTATGGACATCTGTTTTATTTTTTCAACATCATTCACTGAAATGGCTGTAATGAAATCGTTCCAGGTTTCTTGCAGTGCTTTTCTTTCTTTTGCATTCAACTTCATTTCTATCGGTTCTTCTATTTCTTGTACTATTACGTCACGGATAATTACTTCATCATCCTCATCTCCAAAAATTCCCCTGTTAGTCAGTACACCCGTTTTGCTTTGCATAAATAGTTCGGGAACATAGTTGCCATATTCGGCGATGGCTTTTCCGGGCACTATTTTATAAAAGGGTTCAGGATACGAGTACTTTACTTCTCTTTTCTTTAAGCCCGCTGTAGGAAAAGAAACTTCATTTGCAAAGTCAATTCTTTCTGGTTTTAGTGAGGGATTTGTTGTGTCATATGAATACTCATAACTACTTCCTGTTACAGGACTAGCCCACCTGCCGTCTTTTGTTTTGTATAAAGGGTGAAATAAATATTTTTGATGATAGAAACCTAATGTATCCTGGCTTACATAGAGCATAACAGTTTCATATTTTTCAAATTCAGGCATTCCATAATGATCGTAAACTATAAAATCAATGTTTTCTTTTTCATAGCTGCCACATACTATTTCCCGAATTTTATAAGTAGCAAGGAATTTGGCATCCATGATGTCTTTCTCGTCGTTCATTCCTTTTATTGATATTTTTTCACCAATGAATACGAGTAGTTTATCTGCACCGGCATTTTCGTTGCAGCTTAAAGGGTGCTTTGTTTGGGTGCTGCAGGAGAGTAATACGGCAAGCATTATTAAGGATAATTTGTTTGCATGTTTATGCATTGCAATTAGTTTTGTTGACTGGTATGTTGGCCTGGTTGTATTCTAAGATAGTATAGCTAATTGAAATTATCTGCCATTATATGTAGGAGAAACCAATGGTTCATGTATATTTTTTTGGATGGAAGGATGAAAGGCAACCGCAAACCCCACGGAGGAAGCGCAAAGAACCGCTGAGGGGGTGCATAATTATGCAAAATGAACTAGTAAGAAAGGTTGTTACTCCTCTGCATTCATTGCTAAAACCCCTGCGTCCTTTGTGAGAAGCCTTAATTTTTAATAAAAAAAATAGAGTAGTCATAACAGACCACTCTATTTTATAAGATTTGTTATACCAGGAAGATGTTTAAAGTAAATAACTCATCCCGGCACTTTCCATATTGAATTCAAATATTGATTGTTTACTTTTTTTGATTCGTAGTATCAGTCGGCATTGATTGTCCGCCCATCATGCTGCTCATCATCTCTTTAATATCGCCATGACTCATAAAACCCCAATGTTCAACAGCCATTCCATCTTTCATTTTTACCACGTCCACGCCGGTATCATCTATGTCTATTCCTACAGGCATGCCCCAGGGGTTTTCTTTTGATTTACCCTGCATTCTTACCATTGCAAAATGATAATTGCCATCGGATGAAGTGCCTTCAGAAACAACTGTCATTTTTAATCCATCGAAATAATTATGCACTTGTGAAATATAGTGCTTTACACTGTCGCGGCCTCTTACATCATCCCAATTATTATTTCCGTTATGATCCAGTATGTCTTCGGCAATAAAACTATCGAGGCGACTCACATCTCCTGTTTCAAGAGCTTTATAAATTTCCCGGCTGTTTTGAGCATTGCGTTCGGCTTGAGAATTGTCCTCATTGGCAGACAGCGTTTTGGAATCATTACAGTAATAGATCAGGCAGATTGCTGCAATGGCAATTAGTAACTTTTTCATTTGTGGTTGGTTTATGTTAGAAAAAAAATCAGCGCCTGGGGGGATTAAGACGTTCTTCCTGGGATAAATG
>JAEZCV010000220.1 GCA_023429985.1 Bacteroidota bacterium
TTCATCATTTGCCAGGCTTCTGGAACCAATCGATGCAGAAGTTTTGGTTTATGATAAGTATAAAAAGGATTTTGCCAATCATTATATACGTGAATCATCATTGGAAGAAATTCAGTCTGAAGCAAAGATCATAAGCCTGCATGTTCCGTTAACTGCAGAAACTTTTCACATGATCAATGATGATTTTTTTCTTGCATTGAAGCAAAAACCATTCTTTATTACAACATGTCGCGGACCAGTAACCGATACAAAAGCATTGATAAATGCATTGAAGGAAAACCAGCTTTCCGGTGCGGCATTGGACGTTTTGGAAAATGAAAAACTGGCCAGTTTTTCGGATGAAGAAAAAAAAGAATTTGATTTTTTATGCATGCGAAGCGATGTAATTCTTACACCTCACATTGCCGGTTACACCGAGGAGGCTTTCCTGAAAATGGCCACTGTACTGCTTTCCAGGCTTGGGCTGTAAAAATTCCGAAGTTTTTTATCTCAAATAATCTTCCGTACAAATACCTTTAAATTTTCAGGAATTGAGAACTTTTACTCTTTTTTACTGATGGGTTGGTCCCTAATTTTAAATATCTAAACCAACCTTTATGAAAACCCTAATTTCCTATTTCGCAATCGCTGCATTGATCATTGCTTCTTCTTTTACTATCGACACACAGCAAAAGCTGAACGAACATGCAGATCAATCCAATTCAACTTTTTCATTTTTCAGGGCACACAGGCAGGCTAAGGGCGTAGCCATGAGCTGGGCTGTATCTACTCCTGATGTAGTGGAATTTGTAGTTGAAAGATCCTATGATGAATATTATTTTGAAACTGCAGGTACCGTAAGCTATTCAACTGCTTCAACCTATAAGTTCAAAGATGAAGATGTTTTCCCTGGTTATGTATCCTACAGGATCATGGCTGTTAAGTCGGATGGCACAACCGAGTTTTCAGATACTGAGCGTGTTCGGATCGTAAAACGCCATTAAAAGGATGCGGTATGCGCCGCATCTTTTTTTGCTGACCTAAAACCTATACCATGAAAACATTTTTACCCTGCGTTTGCCTGCTTTTGCATTTCAGTGTTTTTTCGCAGATCACTTCACCGGTTATCAGAGCCGGCTTTGGTGTGGATGCAGATCTCAGGGCAAACTATTTCAATAACTTTTTACAATCCGGAAACGACGACTGGTTCGTTAGTGGAACAGGGGGCACGGGTCAATTTATTATTGACACCATCGGGGCTGCTTCCATGATGGCTAACTGGCTGATTAACCCCGAAGCAAGAAAACTTCCTTTTTACCGCACCATGCGACTTCCTCAATTTTCCATTGTTAATAACAGGCTTTGGATAGATGCAGTTTACATCAGGGATTATAATGGTAGTGCGGGGGGAGATTCCACCGCCTTTGTAACAAGTAATAAAAATGGAGACAGCCCTGGAGTATGGGACGGTGGTATAACATCTGTGCTTGCCAAAAATGATATTGCAGAAATGATGATCCATGTGCGTCGTGAAGGGCCTTCAAAAACCGATTCTTTATGGTTTATGGGCGGATTGTCGTTACAGGGAACTACCGGTAACCGTTATTTTGATTTCGAATTATACCAGACGGATATTTTTTATAACCGCGCAACCGGAAGCTTCACTAATTACGGTCCTGATGCAGGACATACAAGCTGGGAATTTGACCAGGCCGGAAATATCATTAAACCTGGCGATGTAATTTTTTCTGCCGAATACAGTTCTTCATCTTTAACCATGGTTGAAGCCAGGATATGGGTGCACGAAAGCGCCTTGAATATTACACCTTCAGGTTTTTTATGGTCAGGAGCGTTTGATGGTGCAGGAAATGGTTCTTCCTATGGCTATGCCAGTATAAGACCTAATTCCGTGGGTGCTTATTATACGGGTTTGCAAAGTGGAAATAACACCTGGGCTGGTCCTTTTGGATTTATTAATAGCGGCAACAGCGTTGTTAGCACGTATTCATCCAGGCAATTCATGGAGTTTTCTGTAAATCTTACCAAACTTGGACTGGACCCCATAACGCTTTTAGGCGGTGATGCCTGCGGACTGCCTTTCAGAAGAATTCTTGTAAAAACAAGATCTTCAACTTCTTTTACCTCGGAACTGAAAGATTTTATTGGTCCTTTTGATTTTTTTCAAACACCTCCCGTTGAAGCAATTGCCGATGTTCCATACTATTGTGGCGTCATTGGTGTAAGTGAATTAACGGTTACCAATCCAACAACTGCATCGGTGTATACATGGACAACAACTAATGGAAACATTGTTTCAGATCCCAATGCTGCTAATATTACTGTTAATAGTCCGGGTACATATATTGTAACCCAGCAATTATTAGATGGTTGCAGTAGTCATGCCTCCGATACTATTGTTATTACTTATGATTCTCACTGTGTTCCCATGGATCACAGGGTTTCGGGTTTGAAAGGACATATTGAGGATGATCAAACGCATCTAACCTGGCAAAGTCACGCTGTTGACGAAACAGAATTCTTTGACGTGCAGCGGAGCCTGAATGGTAAAAATTTTGAAACCAGGGGAAGAATATATGGAAATGCTGAAGGTGGTAATTACCAATTGTTCAATTTTTCTGATGATATAGCTTCATTGGATGGCGGACAGGTATTTTACAGGCTTCGTATAAAAATGAATGCGGGAAATGTGGTTTATTCCCCTGTTATCAGGCTGAATATGGAAAGAACGGAACCTCAATTGGTTCTTTATCCCAATCCTGCCAGCCAGGACCTGAAGATTTCGTATTTCGCCAATAATAGCGGCCTGTCCAGGATAAACATTTATAGCGCGTCCGGTGCACTTGTTCATGCAGTTTCCCATCAAATGATACCAGGAATCAATCAGCACAAACTGAATATTTCTCATCTGCAACCCGGCTTATATATTTTAAATATTTCTACAGGTAACAGAACTGAGTATAAAAAATTTTTAGTGGCAGGAAATGCGGCCGATCATTAGGCCGAACCCCATATTTTCAAAAATCTTTATCTTTACAATATGTATGCAACGCTTCGGTAAAACGGGGCGTTGCTATTTTTTTCATTTTACTCTAAACCATAGTCATGATTCAATACGTAACCAAAGAGACACTGGAACAAATGAAAGCCGAACTTCAGCACCTGAAAGGGGTGGAAAGACCGGCTGCATCCAGGGCTATAGCGGAAGCTCGTGAAAAGGGCGATCTGAGAGAGAATGCTGAATATGATGCGGCAAAAGAAGCCCAGGGATTACTGGAAGCAAAGATCGCTGCACTGGAAGGCCAGGTGGCTTCAGCGCGGATCGTTGATGAAAACAGCATCGATACCAGCAAAGTAACCATTCTTACAAAAGTTAAACTCACCAATCTCAAAACTAAAAAGCAGGTAACCTACCAGATCGTAAGCGAGACAGAAGCCGACCTCAAGGCCGGAAAAATTTCCGTCGCTTCGCCTATCGGCCAGGGTGTTCTTGGTAAAACCGTTGGAGAAATTGCCGAAGTGGAAGCACCTGCCGGATTAATAAAGTTCAAAGTGGAAGAGATCAGCGCATAAATTGTAAGCGATGAGTATTTTTTCAAAGATCATTTCAGGAGAGATTCCTTCTTTTAAGATTGCAGAAAATGAAAAGTTTTATGCATTTCTTGATGTATTCCCTATCAGGGAAGGACATACGCTTGTAATTCCTAAAACTGCTCCGGATAAATTCTTCGATATGGATGAAGATTTACTGGGTGAGATACTTGTTTTTGCAAAACCTGTTGCAAAAGCCATTGAAGCTGCTTTTCGGTGTAATCGTTGCGGGATGAGTGTTGTTGGACTGGAAGTGCCTCATGCTCACATGCATCTTGTGCCTGTTAATTCTTCCAATGACCTGAACTTCACGCAACACAGGACTAAAGCTTCGGATGAATCATTAAAAATGGTGCAGCAAAAAATTTTGAAAGCATTAGCGCAATAAATTTTTAACCGGTTAGGGGTTAATGAAACGACCTCTAATCTTTCCTTATCCTGTCCTTATTATTGGCCACAAAACTTTCCCATCCCGATTTTTTTGCTGTTTTTTTTGTTGCAGTAGCTGATGGAATTATTATTTTATTTCCAAAATGATGACAAATAGCTACGGCCAGTGCATCTGTAGCATCAAAGTATTTTGGTTTGTCGGGAAGCGAGGTAAGATGTTGCAGCATTTTCCATACCTGTTCTTTGGTTGCATTTCCGTTCCCGGTGATAGATTGCTTCACCTTTTTGGGGGAATACTCTGTAACCGGAATATTCTTACCCATAGCAGCTGCAATTGCCACACCCTGCGCTCTCCCTAATTTAAGCATGCTTTGAACATTCTTTCCAAAAAAAGGGGCTTCAATGGCAAACAGGTCCGGAGTGAAAATTTCAATCAGCTCGCATACTTTATGGTGAATCGTCTTCAGCCTGTCGTAATGATCCAGTTTGGAAGAAAGTTTTAATACATCTATCTCCACCACCTTTACCTGGCTGGAAGATGTTTCAATAATGCTATAACCCATAAAAAGGGTACCGGGGTCAATTCCTAATATTGTTGAAGGCTTTTGCAGGGAGGTGGTTATTTTTACTGCCGTGCAGCTGAACAAAAATATCAAATTAGTTGTCAACTATTTTTTAGGTCCTCTTTTGTTTGCCTGGTTAAGCTATTCCATCTACCGTCAAATCGTCCAACAACCCCGTCTAAACCTCTCATGGCAGCAGGTGCTCGATGCTGCAGGATCATTCAAAATATTTTTTCTTTTTATCCCCATTGTGCTTATTTTCTTCAACTGGGGCTTTGAAGCCTGGAAGTGGAAGATATCTGTGGCAAACATTCACCGCATCAGCTTCTGGCAATCCTTTAAAGC